>CAYWHF010000085.1:0-8485 GCA_964457695.1 uncultured Methylocapsa sp. | reverse complement strand
CGCGCATAGCTGGCGGGCGTGCGTTCTAGTTGCGCCAGGTCTCGCGCGCGACCATGCGGCGATGGTCCGTGCCGCGCTTGCCTTGCATGAGGCGCGCACCTGGGATCCGGATGCAGGAGAGGCTCGCAACTATCTTGCCGATGCGATCGCCTGGGCGGAATCGCTCGAAGCTTTTCACAAAGATTCGCACAGCGGGCGCGTCAACATGGCGGCAAGCGATGCGAGCGATGTGATCTTGAGGCTCGCGCCAACCGCGGATGACGCAATTCCCAATGCCCACCCGGTCTATTTGTCTTCGCTGGTCCGCCTTGCGGGATTAACCGGCGATCCGCGCTGGCTCGCGCGTGCGGACACGCTGTTTGAGACGCTGAGCGGCTCCGTCCAAAGCAATTTTCTTGGCCACGCGGGGATATTGAACGCGCTCGATTTCCGGCTCCGGGCCAAGGAGATCGTGACCGCCGGACGCAATCGAAAGGCGCTTTATCGGTCTGCCCTTGGGGTGCCTTTTACCAGTCGAATCCTGCTCGACATTGATAAGGACGAGGACTTTCCAGCTGGCCATCCGGCGAGAGCCCAAGCACAGCTTGCTGGAGAGGCGGCGGCTTTTGTTTGCTCGAAAGAGACCTGTTCCTTGCCGCTTCGAGATAAAGAAACGTTGCGAGACAAAATCGGCTATGTTTAGCTGTGCGGCGGAAGCGTTTACCCAATCCCCAAGGAATGGGCCGCCAGGGATGGAGCTTGTGTTCAGATGCTTGACGCCGTCAATTCTGTCGTCGGTATGTTTGTCAGTATCGTTGACTATGCCTCGCACATTATCTTATTGATATTTCGTAATATTTTATTTTTTGGATTTCTTGCTGCGCTTTTGTGGGGAGTTTACAGACTGCTCCTGAGGGCGGTTCGCTACCTTCGCGGCATGCGCGGCGAGGAGCTGGAGCACGGCAGACGCAATCCAAAGGAGAAACCCGGGGATAGCTCTGTCTGAAGAGCTAATCTTCGGTAGGGTTACCGCAGGACGATCGCAGGAGCAAGATTCGCGAGGTCATTTGCGCTCAGTTTGCGGCAAGAAATGTGGCGCTTGAGCTAATTCTTCTGCGTGCGGCGGTCTTCGACCCATTGGGCGAGAGTGGCGAGAAGAGCTAAGCCGCCGAGAGCCCCGCCCCAAGCAATAGCAAGCAGCCCGCTCCGGCGGATAATTCAGCAATGCGAACCCGGCAATTTGATTTGCGAGCCAAACCGCGCCGATCAGGATCAGAGCGTCATGCCGTCGAAGGGGCAAAAAAGAAAAAAGGCGTGCGATCGGTCTTGATCCATTTTCCGTAAGGTCATTATTTCGCTTAAGGTGGCGTCGGCGCGGCGTGAACGGGCGCCGGTTCAGTTAAAGGAGCAAGCGCTCGATCCGCTTGATCTTGGCGGCTCTACTTGCACCAAAACCGGCGGATGCAAAACGAGGCGGTTCGCTATGGCAGCAGAGGAAGAGGACGGGATTTTCGGAGCGCCGCAACGGAAGACGTCGCCTGCGCACGAGATCGGACAGAACATCGAGGATCTTTCCGCGCAAGACATCACAGAGCGCATCGCCATTCTTAAGGCCGAAATCGCCCGCCTCGAGGAGGCGCGAAGCGCCAAACAAGCCTCTCTCAGCGCCGCCGATGCGTTCTTCAAACTCGACCAGTCGCGCTGACGCGATAGGGATTTTGTGCCAGTCTCCTTGAAATAAACATGAGCCACGGAATGCGCATCGGATATAACAAGCCCCTCTACATCCTGCCCTTTGACCATCGCAGCTCCTTCGAAAAAGGCCTCTATGGATGGACCGGCGCGCTGACCGCGGACCAGACCGGGCGGATCGCCCGGACCAAAGAAGTCATTTATGACGCATTTAAATTCGCTCTCAGGGCCGGCGTGGCCCAGGACCGGGCTGGTATATTGGTCGATGAGCAATTTGGCGCGCAAATCTTGCGCGATGCGGCTGCCAGTGGCTTCATTACCGCGATGCCGGCAGAAAAGAGCGGGCAGGCAGAATTTCAATTCGAGTTCGGCGCGCAATATGCTGCGCATATCGAGCAATTCAAGCCCGCTTTCGTCAAAGTCTTGGTCCGCTACAACGCCGAAGACGACAAGGCCATGAATCGCCGCCAAGCCGTGCGTCTCAAAGAACTTTGCGACTATTGTCACAGCCGTAATTGCCGTTTCATGTTCGAACTGCTGGTGCCTGCCACCCATGAACAACTGGACCGCTTCGAGGGCGGCCAGAACCTTTATGATCTCGAGCTGCGGCCTTCGCTGATGGTAGAAGCGATAAAGGAACTTCAAAATGCCGGTGTCGAGCCCGATGTCTGGAAGATCGAAGGGTTGGACCGGCGCGAAGACTGCCAAAACATCGCCGCAGCGGCACGCCGCGATGGCCGGGATGAGGCCGGATGCATCATTCTGGGGCGTGGCTCCAACGAGCAGAAGGTTGTGGAATGGTTGCGCATTGCGGCAGGGGTGCCCGGATTTACCGGCTTTGCAGTCGGGCGGACTTCATTTTGGGAGCCCTTGGTGGCATGGCGCGACGGCAACATAACTCGCGAGCAGGCAGTCGAGAATATCGCCCGCAGATATTGCGAATGGGTGAAAGTGTTTGAAGGCCATCGTCACAGCGGCCAGGGATAGTTTGAGCCGATTGGCCGGGACGCAGATGGCTCCGCGGAAAGCGTGGCGCTTCGCTAGCGCGGCGCGCGGCTTTGCCGCATCATTTCGTCGATCAGCATATTGGCAATTGACATACGCCGTTCCGCACTCCTGCGCCTTGCCGGTTCGAAACGGTCGGGATGGTTTCGCTTTGCGAAATCGCGGCGAATGCGCTTAAGATCGATAGGTCCAAGGCCGGGACCGAGGCCAAGTTCGTCGGCGATGGCCTCGTCTTCGGTCTTCTCGCGCTTGGGGTCCATTTTGGGAGCTTGCGGGGCATCGCTTTGTGGCGGGTCTCGGCTCGGCGCAGGCTTTGTTTCGGATGCCGATTCTTCGTAAGCGTCTTGCGGCCGCCGCCCGAAACTCCCCATAAACCCAGAAAATTTGACTTGCCAGGGAAATGAAATATTTTTCAACAGGCGGCGGAGGGAGGCTTTTGTCGCGCCGCCTTTGGACGTGTCCTGCGCCTCGGGTGCATCGCTTCGGGCCTGATCTTCTGGCACTTCTTCGTGCGGTTGCTGGTCAAATCCGGCAAGAATAGCGTCGAAGTCGCCGTTGATTTTTCGCTTTGTTTTCGCCATCGCCGGAGCGGGCCTCCATTAACGCCCGGTTGTCCACACGCGGCACTATGCCTCCGTGAGGTTGATCCGCCGTTAATCCAATGGCGGCAATTGCAGCAAAACGCTCCGGCCGCTTTGCAGCTCGATTCGTTAAAGATATGCCAACATGACGAAAGGTTCACTTGAAGCTTTTTCAACTCTTCTCTACTCATCAATGAAGACGGGGGCAGATCACCGCGACACCACAATCGGTGCGGCAGATCACGCCATGATTCAAATGGAGCGCACCAATGAAACCTGGTTTACTTGTTGCCTTGACGCTGACCGCCGTTATCGGCTCCGCCACCGCCTTTGCCACTTTGGGCGGGCAGGCTGACCCCGCCACCCTTCCGGCTCCCATGCTACAAAAGCATGAATTCTCGGATGCCGACCGCGCTGCCTTCCTCGATGCGCGAATCGCGGCCCTCCATGCAGGATTAAAACTATCGCCGGAGCAAGAAAAACTGTGGCCGGCCGTTGAAACCGCGCTGCGCGCGGCTGGCAAAAGCGCCATCGAAAGTAATCAGAAATTCAAAAACGAGGCCGTAGACGGAAACCTCATTGACCGTATCCGGCGGCGCGGCGAAAACGCGGTGGCAAGGGGCCAAAATCTTGAGGCGATCGCCGATGGGGCTGCGCCGCTTTATGCCACACTAAGCGAAGAGCAAAAACACCGGCTGCCGGTGCTCATGCATGTGCTAAGACCGCATTTCCTCCATCGCCATTTCGCCATGATGGGGGGTAACCGCGAGAACTGGCGCGGCAATTGGGATGAACACGGCGGATTTGAACCGGAAGGCGGCGATCTTCCGGGCCAGGGCATTCGCTGACAAAGACCGGCGCGATTCATTGGTGCGCCCAGACGAGATATGAATTACGGTACCGTGCCGGCCTTTAAACAGCTGACTTTTCCGGGCGGCTCGGGCGTGGAGCTTTGGCTCGCCGGCCCTTCCGGTGCGGACATGGTTCCGGAGCAATTGTGGAACACGCTTTCTAAGAGCGAACAGAACCGTGCGGACCGTTTTTTGCGCCCTGAAGACCGGGCGCTTTTTGTCATGACTCGCGGGATTTTGCGTTTCCTGCTCGGTACCGCAACTGGCGTCGCGGCAGGGGCGATCGCATTTGCGGAAGGGCCTTTTGGAAAGCCCTATCTTTCCCAAGTCCGCGGGCCGCTTTTCAACGTGTCCCATTCGGGCTCGTTTGCTTTGATCGGATTATCAGAGAGCCGCCCGATCGGCGTTGACATCGAGCGTATGCGTCTCACGGGCGACGAGCTGAACGTGGCCAAGCGTTTTTTTTCAGCCGCGGAATACCGCGCGCTTCAAGCCCAGGAGAAGGACGCGATGCTCTCTGACTTCTACAAAATATGGACCTGCAAGGAAGCGGTTCTCAAAGCTTGTGGCGCCGGAATCTCCGAGCATCTCAAACATTTTTCAGTCGAAGTAACCAAGGATGGTTTTGCCATCGATCCAGAGCCCGATTGGATTCCTCCCGCACACGCAGCAATTTCCGCAGCGCCGGTCGCGGTCCCGCCGGGTTATGCCGGGTGTTGCGCGCTCGCCTGAGCAATTGCCTCATGAAGCTTGCCGTATAGATTACGCGCTATACCCCAAGTCATTTAGGAGATGGGCGTAACCGGGAAGCTTGATGAGTTCGCTTTCGGCGTAGACCGCGGCGTTTGAGAGTGCGGGCAATGTAATCGTCGAATCCCCATTTCGCGTCATATTGCCGGTTACAGTCTCGACGGCAGAATACCGGTCGAGCGCTGCAGGATCCCATCCTATGCCTAACGCCGCGCACATCTTTTGGAACGTTGCAGCAGGATCCGCTACGAAATCTTCATATCGAAAGATTGGCGCGTTGGGCCTCGCCGCGAGAAAGGCCCGGTAGCTGTTGAGGAAATGCTCGGCGGTCAGAACTTGTCGAATCGCGCTATGGCTGCGCAAGCTCGCGAGCTGCGAAGCGGGCGATCGCACAAATACAAGCTCCATGATATGGAAGTGGCCGGCAATGGAAATGTCGAGACTGAAATCGCACGGGACCGGCCAAACATATGGAATTCCGATAAAATCAACATAATTGTAATCGCGAACAATGAGCGTGAGGCGCCTATCCTTGGCCGCGAAATAGAGGCGCTCCAGCATTTCGCCAAACCGCGGCGGATAACCGATCTCATGGTAATCGAACCCGGCAATGCTGTCGCGCAGGTCAGGATGCCAGTCTTGAATCTGCCGGATTGGGTTCAGAAGACCGCCATAGAGGGCAGCAGACCGCGGATTGCTTTCGCTCAAAACGACTGTGCGGGAGCGCGCGGCGAAGAATCGTGATAACAATGTTCCGCCGCACCCGCCGAGCGTGCGCACAACCGGAAGACACGGCAGCCCCTCCTTGGTTAAGTGGCCCTCATTCGCAATCATTAGAGATCACATCTTGGCCACAGTCTGCGGCTGAAAGAGCAAAGTTCGGAGCGTGTTTTCAAGGCTTTATCATCGCCAGACTGCCCGCTCTTCGAGGCAACGATAGAACGCGGCGCGCTCTATCCAAGAACATGCCAATCTTGTTAAGCTTGTGCGGATGCAACTCTCTCGCAACAGCTTTCCCCGCGGCGTGATCTGCCTCCCGCATTGAAATCGACGCGTCGATGCTGTTAAAGTCCGCGCCAACAATTGAGCCGCGCCCAAGGAACGATTCATGATATCATATTCTCAGAACTTTGAAGATGTAATGATAGCGCGGCTTTTCGATTCCGATTACCGCGGTTTTTACGTCGACATAGGTGCCGCTCACCCGGAATATTTGTCGGTTACTCGCCATTTTTACGATCATGGCTGGTCCGGGCTGAATGTTGAGCCCACCATTCACTTCTATCCCTTGCTCCGCCAGGACCGGCAGCGAGACATAAACCTACAATGCGCCATCGGCAACAATCCGGGACCCGCGACCTTTTACGAGATTCCGATGTTCGCTGAGAACTCGACTCTCGAACGGGTTGTGGCCGATCGCCTCGCCGCCGCCGGGCTGGTCTCAAAGCCTCATAAGGTTGAGGTTCTCCGGCTTGCGCATCTATGTGACATCCATGTCAAGGACCGCACCATCGACTTCATGAAGATAGACGTCGAGGGAAGCGAACGTGCAGTTCTGGAGAGCGGCGACTGGGAAAAATATCGTCCGCGGCTTTTGATCGTCGAAGCCACGGCCGTCAACACAAGGGAAGAGAACTGGCAGGACTGGGAGCCGATCCTGACGGAAGCCAATTATCACAAAGTTTGGTTCGACGGGCTGAATAATTTTTACTTGCGAGAAGAGGACCTGGCGCTGCGTCCCGCTTTCCGGTTGCCGCCAAACATTCACGACCGCTTCGACATAGCGGACTTCTCCAGGCTTAAGAGATTGCTTTCAGACCGCGAAGCACCATTGTCGCTAATCAAGACCTTGTTTGCCCACCGGAGCGTCCGCTGGTTCAGCAGGCTCGCAATCTGGCCCGAGTTGAAAGAATTGGCCGACTGGTCGAGAATTCGTCTATAGAACATGAGCGTCCAACTGCTCGAGAAGCAAAAGGGAATTGGAATTCCAGCCATTTCCATGAACGATCTCGAATGCCCGCGCTGTGGGACAGCCCTGAATGGCCTGACATGTCCAGGTTGCGGCGCCGCCTATGAAACTGTCTGGGGCGTTCCTTTCATTGGCGAATATGAGCGTGCCGATGCTCTGGGCTTGATCGAAATAGCCGCTCATGTGCAAAAGCGTGCAGACTTGCGCCTGCCGATTGATATCGTGCAATTGATGGATGGCCTCTGCGAACGCTATCATGCCGCTCCAGATAAGGCGGACTTCATCGACACCAACCCCAGAGCCGGGATGTGGGATTTTCTGAACCGCTACGATGAATGGCGGACATTCCATCTGCTGATCGACGGACTTGACCTTCAAGGGCGGCGCGTCCTCGACATCGGAGCTGGCCAGGGGTTTGACAGCCAAAGACTTTGGCTATACGGCGCCGACGTCACGGCTCTTGAGTTTAACCCAATCCGTGCCGAGGCAGGCCAGGGCAACTTCCCGAATATCCGCTGGATTGGCGGATTCTCGCATGCGCTGCCGTTCAAGTCTTCCTCGTTCGATGCCGTGTTTTGCAACTCCGCACTTCATCACATGAGAGACATTCCAGCCACGATTTCGGAAGCTCTCCGAGTACTGCGCCCAGGCGGAATACTCATCACAACGGGCGATCCGTTTCGCGCCGACCACACTCCTCAGTCCCAGGAACTGGAGATATTCGACCGACACGAGCATGCCCTCCTTGGAATCAACGAACAGATCCCGCGCTTCTCAGACTTCGTTCGAACGCTTGAAGAGAATGCCGAGTGCGTGGCGGCAGAGATCTTCACTTACATGCTGTACGGCGGCAGATCCGGCAGGGACCCAGATTTGACCGAATGGACTTGCTGGGATCTTATAACCGATGGCGCTATGCTCAAACAGCGTGCCGGCAACATTGCCCTTCGCGTAAAGCAGTTGAAAGAATGGCCACACGCGCGCCTGCTGCAAACAGCCGGTGTCCTCAGTCCCACAACCTATGCCGGACTGTTGCATGAGGAGTCTATCGCGATTTCGAAGCTAGCATCGATAATACCAGATGAGCACGTCAACAAGCCGTTTCGAGCGGAGACTTCAAAGTTCGATCTTCTCAATGGCTGGCGCATGCGGGATAGGTCTAAGAGCGTGCGAACCGCATACGGCCGCGGGCGATGGTTCCTGGTTCGGCAAGACGAAGACTACCTGAGCTTCTCGATGCGCTCGCCGGTGACGGCAAATTTCTCGGTTCTGATCGACGGGAAAACTGTTAAGACATTGGCCGCCGGCGTAGAATGGCAAAAGGTCACTGTCGATTTAACGGGCGTTGGACGAGCGAAACGATATGTGCTTGAGATCAGACGTGACGAAAATGCTTCCAGCTTCGATGACAACTGCTTTCAGGTAAGGAAGCGCAAGGTTCAAAAACGCGGGCTATTCCGGCAACTGGCACGGCGGTTCTTTCGCGGCCGCGACGCAAACACGCTCACCTCAATGCATTGAGGAAATCGAGGCATTTTGATAGCCTCGCAGCACTGTGTCACTGAGAGACTGCTTATGCTGCGCGCTTGGGGGGCCTTGTTTTCCCACCGGAGCGTCCGCTGGTTCAGCAGGCTCGCAATCTGGCCCGAGTTGAAAGA
>CAYWHF010000084.1:0-8494 GCA_964457695.1 uncultured Methylocapsa sp. | reverse complement strand
CTTACCCATTCGCACGCCGATCATATCCATGGAATCGATGAGGTGCGGCCCCTGGTCCTCATGGCGCGGAGAAAGATCGACCTTTTCATGGATGCGGAAACATCCGCTATTGTTCGCAGGAACTTCGGCTATATATTTGAAACCCCTCAGGGAAGTTATTATCCTGCGCTTCTGACGGAACATCGTCTTGTAAGTGGCAGGACTTACATAATAAATGGTCCTGGCGGGCCTATGAGCACTACCCCGTTCCAGCTCGCCCATGGCGAAATTGGCGCGCTCGGCTTTCGTTTTGACCGCGTGGCCTATTCGCCCGATCTGAACGCCATCCCTCCTGAGAGTATTGGTTTCTTGGAGGACCTCGACGTCTGGATTGTCGACGCGTTGCGCTATAGGCCTCATCCCAGCCATTTTTGCCTGCAGGATACGTTGATGTGGATCGAAAAACTTCGGCCGGCAAAGGCCGTGCTTACTAATCTTCATAGCGATCTCGATTTTGCCTGCCTGCGGCGTGAACTGCCCGGAAATGTCGAACCGGCATATGACGGCATGCGAATTTCTGCCTGAGCTTTTTTGAGCCATAGCTCATGTTATAACTTCTCTTAATTATGTAACTAACTGATATTACTCAAATGGCCGACAACGAAGATGCGTTCCATAATATATATTATGCGAAAGAGATCGCCTGGTGAAGGCTGTTGTCTAATGCACCTCATATTGGATTCTCCGATTGCTGTAGCCAAAGAGGATGACAATTGCTATGCTTTCTTTGTCACGGAATATTCGGCATTCGGCATTTGGAACAGAGACCATCGGTGGGCTTTCGGGCCGGTACCCTTAAGGTGCCGGCGCCCGATCGCTTGCGCTTTTTCGGGGCCGGGCCGAGGAACCGGTGGTTGGCAGCGGCGCGTGGCGCCACGCCATATTTAGAGGCGATCTTCTGGCGGATACGAACAGGCACATCATGAGCAAAGGCAAAGATTTCCGGGGTCCGAAAAAGCGAGGCTTCGATGATGACGGACCCGCACCCTATGACTCTCCCCGGACAAGCCGGCCGCCGCGCCCGGGCGCCGGGACACCAATCGGCGTCCCGCAGGACGCTGCACCCGCTGGCCCGGCAGTGGACGCGGTGGTCAAATGGTTCAAAAGTGAAAAGGGTTTTGGCTTTGTCGAGTTAAGTGACGGCGCCGGCGATGCTTTTTTGCACATCGGTACGCTGCACGCGTCGGGACATGAAACCGTGCCTCCCGGCACGAAGTTGAAGGTAAATATTGGCACCGGTCTGAAAGGCGCGCAGGTGACGCGCGTTCTCGAAGTCGACACGACTGGAGCCGCGGAAAGAGCCCCCGCGCCGCGCGGAATTGGCGAATCGCATCGGCCTCAGCGGCGCGCTCCGGATCCTTCGACTGCCGTTTCCGTCAGCGGCACCGTCAAATGGTTTGACGATCACAAAGGCTTCGGTTTTGTTCAATCTAACGACGGCGGGAAAGATGTTTTCGTCCATATCTCGATACTTGGCCCGTCAGGCATCCAAAGCCTCGCCGAAGGCCAGCCCGTAACGATGCAGGTGGTCGATACCCCTAAGGGTCGCGAAGCATTGTCGATTTCTCTTGGTTAGGCGACTGGGGTTTGCGTAGCCCGCTCGCAGCAGTGATTGATGCAGCCATCGCGCGACATTGCAAGGCTCATCGAAATCGTGGCGGCGCTGCGTCAGCCTGAAGGCGGTTGCGCCTGGGACAGAGAACAGACCTTCGAATCCATTGTCCCTTTTACGATCGAGGAAGCCTATGAGATTGCCGATGCGGTTGCGCGCGGGGATATGCTGGATCTGAAGGAGGAATTGGGCGATCTCCTTCTCCAGGTCGTCTTTCAATCAAGGATTGCCGAGGAGCGCGCGCATTTTGACTTCGGCGGCGTAGTCGAGGCAATCACGCAAAAAAATGATAAGGCGCCATCCGCATGTTTTTGGAGAGACGCGTAATCTTTGTTCTGGGGAGCTGAGGGCCCTTTGGAGCGCCGTCAAGAGCGGTGAAAAAGCCGCCAAGGAAGAGGCCGTGCGGGGTAGCCTTGATTCGAATGGCGCCAGAGGCAGAGCGCCACACAGCGGCCTTCTCGACGATATCCCGATTGCCCTGCCCGGCCTAACGCGCGCCGTCAAATTACAGGCAAAAGCCGCAACCGTGGGCTTCGACTGGAACGATGCCAGATTGGTGCTCGAAAAGATTCGCGAAGAAATCGCAGAGCTGGAAGGCGCTCTCGAGCGAGGCAAGCCAAGCGATATCGAGGAGGAATTCGGCGATGTGATTTTCGCGCTAGCGAATCTTGCCCGCCATGTCCAAGTGGATCCCGAGGCGGCAATCCGCGCTGCGAATGGCAAATTCGAACGACGGTTTCGGTTCATTGAGAGCGAACTTGCGCGCAAAGGTAAAACGCCTGCGGGAGCGGGGCTGGAGGAGATGGAAGCGCTTTGGAACATGGCAAAGCAAAGGGAGATCCAATCTCCGGACGTGGAACAACATAAAAAGTATGTTCCTTAAATATCTGACCGCAGTAATGGCGTTGAGAGCCTAATCGACGGCAAAGTAGAACTCACTCCATTCTTTGCCGCGTGGCCGTGTTTTCACGATGCCGAAGTCTTCGACCTGCACATTTATGGCGCGGTCACCTCTGGCCGGGAGACTGGGCCGATCGAAACGTCTTTCCGGTTTTGACCGTAATCATTCGCGTCCTCGAGGCAACCCAGCCCGGTGCGACCCATGCTGGCGACGATGTCATGGTTACCCTGCGTTTCCACGACGTCGACGAGTTCAAGATGCAGGACTTCAATCACTGCAATCAAATCGCGGGCCTACGTTTAAGCGAGCGGCAGCGCGGGCATTTCACGACCGGCAAGGAAATACCGCCACATTTGCTCGTAACCTTTGAACCTGGGTTCGGCATGAACGCGTCCTTTCTCTGCTCCCGCATGGAAGTCATGAGCGCCGAGAGCGCGGATCCAGATTAGCTGTAAAAGTCTGGATTTGATTTGACGGACATCGCCCGGTGAAATCGCAGCTTGCCATTCATCTCGCGGCGGCGAGTTTGGCGAGCGGATCACTGTTGTCAAGGATGCGTAGCACCGGCTGCGCCGGCGCGAGCAAGGCTCGCATCCTTGACAACATCGAGTCCGCCTCGCCGATAATGTCCGCCGTGAGATGAATGACGATCCCCGGCCTATGACCCGGGGACCGACAATGTCGGATGGATCAAGACCAGACTTTCATATGAGACGACTGTTTGTGATTGTGCCGATGCAAGTCATAGATGCGGGTTACCCAACGCATCGACGGCCTGACCAGTTGGCAGCGCCGAGAGAGTCTCGGCTGCTCAGCGCTTGTGCTCCTCGTGCCATTTCCTGACCACGGCCAGCGTATTCTCGATGTGTTTCTCCGCGTTGGAATCGGAGTAGGCGTAAAGAATCCGTCCCTCGGGCGAAATGACATAGGAAATGCGGTTGGCGAAGAACGCACCAACGACGGGAATGTTAAACGCGGCATCATAGGCCTTTATGACCGAAAGGCTTGGGTCCGCACCCACAGGAAATTTGTCGCGGCACTCCTTGGTCGAAAAGTCGCGTTGCACCTCGATCTTATCGCCCGAAAGGCCAATGACGCTCGCGCCGGCCGCCGCGAAATTCTCAATGTTCTCGGCGAATTCATGCGCCTCGATCGTGCAGACGCTCGTGAAGGATTTGGGATAAAAGTAGAGAACCACCGGTCCCTTTTTCAATGCTTCGGCAAGGGAGAATTTGAACTCCTTGCCGCCCAGCGCGGCGTCCAGGGTGAAGTCCGGTGCCGCGTCGCCCGGTTTCAACGCCGCCGATGCAGCGGTCGCAACGAGGCCGAGGCAAAGAGAGAGGAGCAGGGTCGACGGCTTCACTAAGCGCATCCTTTCGATAGGGGGCTCGCGGCGGCGTCACTCGCTTGCCGCGGGGCAAAGAACTTCCGGCGCACCCGCTCCGCCCATTCCGGGCCGACCCTTATCCTCACATGAAGTTTCCCATCCGACGCCACAGCTTTGCGCAAGATTTCCGTATTCTCGTGCAACCAGCTGAGTTCCGCACCATCGGCAGGATCAAGGCTGATGTCGAAGATGGCGCGGTCTTCCGCGAGCTTTGTTTCGATTGCCGTGCGAAGGCCGGCGATGCCCTGCCCCGTCAATGCCGAAACAAGGACCGGCTTGCCCTGCGAAATCCGGCGGCCGCCATTTCGCGCGAGAGATTCAGGTTCGCTCAAAAGATCGCATTTGTTCCAGACTTCCATCAGCCGACGGTCGTCTGCGGGATCGATCCCGAGACTTTCGAGGACCGCTTCGACATCGCTCTTTTGCGCTTCCGAATCCGTGTGCGCGATATCCCGCACATGCAAAATGACATCCGCTTCAACGACTTCTTCAAGTGTCGCACGGAAGGCCTTGATAAGTAAGGTTGGAAGGTCGGATATGAAACCAACGGTATCGGAAAGAATAATCCGGCTGCCATTCGGCAGTTTGATGCCGCGAGAGGTCGGATCGAGCGTCGCGAAAAGCTTGTCTTCTGCAACGACCGAAGCCTTGGTCATCTGGTTGAAAAGCGTCGATTTTCCGGCGTTCGTATAGCCGACCATCGCAACGACAGGATATGGCACGGCGCGCCGACTCTTGCGATGCAGGCCGCGCATGCGTTTGACGTTATCGAGATCATGTCTGATCCTCATCATCCGCTCCTCGATGAGGCGGCGGTCCGCTTCGATCTGAGTTTCGCCCGGACCGCCGAGGAAGCCAAATCCGCCGCGCTGACGTTCGAGATGGGTCCAGGAGCGAACGAGCCGAGATTTTTGATAGGAAAGATGCGCGAGCTCGACCTGCAGCGCGCCTTCCCGCGTGCGTGCCCGGCGGCCAAAAATTTCGAGGATGAGACCTGTGCGATCGATGACCTTGGCCGCTAACGCCTTTTCGAGGTTGCGCTGCTGCACGGGGGTTAACGCGCAATCCATCACAACGAGCAGGATATCCTCCACGCCGGTGAGGGCGGCGAGCTCGTCAACCTTGCCTTTGCCGATGTAAGTCGCGGGGCGAATTTGACCGAGTGGCACAATATGGCTTGCGGCGACTTCGAGGCCAATTGCCTCAGCGAGGCCGAGCGCCTCGGACAGACGCGCCGCAGGAGAGCGCCCGTCCCGGCGGATACCAGCGCGATGCTCGGCACCATTGCGATATGGGCCAATCACAAGGGTCCGCGTGCGCGTTTCAAATCCGCGCTCCTGGCCATCCCGGCCAGGACCGGTTTTCACCGCAAATGTTTTATCTTTCGCAAGAAGTTTTATGCCCGATCCCCGATTATCAACTTGCGGGCGCCGCCAAACTCGACGCCGCCGCTGCCATCCGGACTTCTAATATCGCTGACGGCAAGCATTTGTTCAAGAACCGGTTCCAGGCTTGGCGCAAAGGTCTATTCCCCGGGATGGACGGCAACCTCCTCGCCAGGCTCGAACAACTGTATGGGCTGGCCAGGCATGATCGTCGATATGGCATGCTTATAGACGAGCTGCGAGTGACCGTCGCGCCGAAGCAGCACGCAAAAATTGTCAAACCACGTGACGACTCCCTGGAGTTTGACCCCGTTAACAAGGAAGATGGTGAGAGGGACCTTGTTTTTACGGACAAAATTGAGAAATGTATCCTGAAGATTTTGTGGCCGGTCCGCACTCATCGTTCAGAACCCTTTTTTGTTCTTGGCGCTCAATCTCGCGCATATCGTTCGGCAAAAAAACTACCATGCCGCCGGCAGCGATCATATTAGACTATGGGCCGGTGCGGCAAGCCCCCGGTGAACTTATCCATCAAGCTTCAGGATGAAATGGAAAGACCACACACTCCTAAGTCTATCAGAGCATTAAGTGGAGCGCGCGGCAATGTCATGAAATATAGCGCGCAATTTTAATGTAATTGGTCCAGGGATCCCCTGCCCTATTTTTTTTCCATTGATGCGCACCACTGGCATGATCAGCGCCGTTGCGCCAGTGATAAACGCCTCCCGGGCTGTCAGTGCCTCATCCAAGCTGAATTTTCGTTCCACCAATTTGAGACCTTGCGCCGCAATGATCTCGATCAATGTTGTGCGGGTAATGCCACGCAGAATGGAATGGTCGAGATGCCGCGTGACGATTGTGTCATTTTCGCTGACGATCCAGGCATTCGATGCCGCGCCTTCGGTAATCATGTCCGAAGAATCGACGAGCCAGGCCTCGTAAGCACCGCTTTCACGCGCGAGCTGGCGCGCGAGAACATTGGGCAGCAGAGAGATCGATTTGATATCGGCCCTCTTCCAGCGCAAGTCGGGCGTCGTGATAACGCTCACCCCGTTTCGCGCTTGAAGCTCGCCTTTTTCCGGGTTCACTTGACGCGCCGTGACGACGAGGCTCGGGCGCACGGCGGGCCGCGGAAAAACGTGGTCGCGGGGGGCAACGCCGCGCGTCACCTGCACATAGACGAAACCGTTCTCGATTTTATTTCGCGCCATGATTTCGCGAACCACAATGGCAAGCCCGCCTGTGCACAGGGGCGGAACGATTTGCAGCTCGCCAAGCGAATAAGCGAGGCGCTCGAAATGCCGCTTCTCGTCGATGAGAGCGCCGCGAAACACTTCGCAGACTTCATAGGCGCCGTCGGCAAACTGATAGCCCCGGTCTTCGATATGAACCATGGCGGAGCGGCGCGGAACATAGCGGCCGTTCACATAAGCCACTCTGCTCATCCGGGTGCCCGCAAAATTCTAACTGTTGAATTATGATAGTTGAGATTCATAAATTTCCACGCTTTTGTTGGCCGCAAAACGGATTTGTCTCCGTTTGCACAATCCCGTAAGTTTGGCAAAGAGTGTCGGGAGGATACGATGCAAACGTTGCACGGAAATTTTAAAGCCGGCATCGCAGTCACGGTATTTGGCGGCATTCTGCTCGCTGTTGTGGGACTGACTTTCCTGTCTTCGGAGCGCGAGCCTCCTGTAGTGCCTGTTGCCCGCGTGGCGGATTCCGGCGGAAAATCAATGCCGGCAAAACCTGCCCTGCCCGCTGGCATTTCCTCCCAAATCTACGCGCTGGCTGTGCCGGCCGGGCGTGAGCCCACTGCGCAGCTTGTGGCGCTTGGCGAAAAGCTGTTCAACGACAAGCGGCTTTCGGTCGACGATTCGGTTGCTTGCGCAACCTGCCACGATCCCGCAAAGGGATTTACCGACCATCGCGGCAACGTCGCAACGTCCGCCGGCGTTCAAAATCAGCGCGGTCAGCGCAATGCACCGACGGTGCTGAACGCCATGTTTCAGGCATCGCAATTCTGGGACGGCCGTGCGGCCACTCTCGAAGATCAAGCCAAGCTTCCGGTTCTCAACCCAATTGAAATGGCCCAGAAATCGCCGGCCGATGTGGTCGCAAAACTTGCCAAGATCCAGGAATATTCGAGCGCGTTTAATTCGCTTCTGGGGCGCGACTTTACCTACGACGATATAGCCGCTGCGATCGCAGCCTTTGAACGGACGCAATCTTCCGGAAACTCCCCCTTCGACCGCTACCTCGCGGGAGATTTTTCGGCCATCAGCGATTCGGCAAAGCGGGGCTGGGCACTATTTCAAGGCAAGGGACGCTGCAGCTCCTGCCACGCATTTAATGCGGTATCGCCGCTCTTCTCGGATCAGAAGTTTCACAATATCGGCATCGCGGCGCATAAGCAGAATTTTGCCGAGCTTGCCCGCAAGGCGTTTGCGATCGTGAAGTCTGGTGACATAAGGCAAATCGATCAGCTCGCGTTGCAGACATCCTATTCCGAGCTCGGGCGGTTTTTGGTGACCAAAAACCCTGCCGACATCGGGGCCTTCAAGAGCGAGACGCTCCGCAACATTGGCATTACGGCCCCCTATATGCACGATGGTTCGCTTGCGACGCTTTGGGACGTAATGGATCATTATAACAAGGGCGGCGTTCCAAACCCGTTTCTTGACGGCGCTATGGAGCGTCTCGGGTTGAGCGAAGCCGAGATCGACGATCTTGTTGCTCTCCTCTTCACGCTGACCGATGACCGATTCGCCGATTTCAACAAGGCGGAGTTGGCCCGGCAAACCTCGCTCAAAAATAAACGGCCGCAGCGTGAAACCGAAATCGCCGAAGGCAGAAAGGGAGATCTTGGCGATGCCGGGATCACCCCGGATCTACGAGATCCATCTACAATCGGCGCCCATTGAAAGCATGATCTTCGAAAAACCGCGGGATTTCCAGTTACAGACAAGCGCGGGAATGATGGTGAAAGGTTTTGGCGAAACGATTTCACCGATGGAGCAACATTATGGCGCATAAGAGCATCGAGACCAAATATTACGAAGAGCGCAGCTCGTTCTTCAAGGACCTGACCGTGATGGGCGCTCTTTCCCGGCGCGGCTTTCTTCATATAGCCGGGGTCTCGGCAGGGATCGCCGCCGCAAAGGGACTCA
>CAYWHF010000083.1:0-8595 GCA_964457695.1 uncultured Methylocapsa sp. | reverse complement strand
TGCCGCTTGCGGCAACCCCAAAGACATTCATAATGCCGGAGCCATGAATTTAAAGTCCCACCTATTCGACAGGGTCCGGGTAAAACCTAGATCAGAGGATGCAATCCCGCCCGGCCGGACGCCATGCCAGTTCCCCGGCTGTACCCAAGCAGGTGAATTCCGTGCGCCGATGGGACGCTTTCGAGAGGGTCAGTATTTTTGCTTTTGCCTCGACCACGTTCGGGAATATAACGTAACTTATAATTATTTTAGTGGCATGAGCACGGAGGCAATCGCCCGGTTCCAACGTGATGCCCTGGTTGGCCACCGCCCGACTTGGACAATGGGCGTCTTCGGCAGGGGCGGGGGCATTTGTGATGCGGGTGAGATGTCGTATCGTGCTGACAATATTCCGGGTCTGCGACCAGTGAATTTCCGGCGCTACCCTTGTGCGCGACTGCAACCGCGCTATGGAGTGGCCGCCCTAAAAGCGTTGGACCAACTAGGACTCGATGACAGCGTAGACATGGTAGCGATCAAGGCGCGCTACAAGGATTTGGTCAAGCGTTTGCATCCTGACGCGAACGCGGGCGATCGGTCGAATGAAGACAAATTGCGGGAAATCATTCGCGCTTACACTTATCTCAGGTCGACCAAGCACGTCTGAGACCTTCCGCTTGTTCAAAGGTTCTTGACTCGCTGAACGAATCTCATCGCAGTCGAAACTCTTCGGACCCGTCTCGACTGTCGCGTCAAGCGGCGGGTGTGGCGTTGGCAAAGGGATACATACTGAAATGACGGCGACGGAAAGCACCGCTACGGGTGGTCTGCCCGACATGAAAGTGTCCGTACGCCAGCTATTTGGCATAGACAGCGATATGGAAGCGCCAGCCTACTCGACCGCCGATCCTCACGTTCCAGACCTCGATCCGGACTATCTCTTCGATCGCGATACGACCCTTGCCATTTTGGCGGGCTTTGCCAACAATCGCCGGGTCATGATCACGGGCTACCATGGTACCGGAAAATCAACCCATATCGAACAGGTCGCGGCCCGGTTGAATTGGCCTTGCGTGCGAATCAACCTCGATAGCCATGTCTCGCGCGTCGATCTCATCGGCAAGGACGCGATCGTATTAAAAGACGGTCAGCAGGTGACAGAGTTTAAGGATGGTATCTTGCCTTGGGCATTGCAAAACAATGTCGCCCTTTGCTTCGACGAGTATGACGCAGGCCGCCCGGACGTTATGTTTGTTATACAACGGGTCCTCGAGGTGTCTGGCCGCCTCACCCTTCTCGATCAAAGCAGGGTGATTAGACCGCATCCGGCGTTCCGGCTGTTTTCAACCGCGAATACGATCGGCCTTGGGGATACCTCGGGCCTTTACCATGGAACCCAGCAAATCAATCAGGGCCAGATGGATCGCTGGTCGATCGTTGCAACACTAAATTATCTTCCACACGACAAGGAAACCGAAATTGTGCTTGCCAAAGTTAAGCGGTTCCAGGCGACCAAAGAAGGCCGCGACACAGTTAGCAAAATGGTGCGAGTCGCCGATTTAACACGCAACTCATTTATCTCTGGCGATCTTTCTACGGTGATGAGTCCGCGAACTGTCATTACATGGGCCGAGAATACTGTTATATTTGGTGATACTGGCTTTGCATTCCGGCTAACCTTTCTCAACAAATGTGATGAGCTGGAGCGCGCGCTCGTCGCGGAATTCTACCAGCGCTGCTTCGGCAAGGAACTTCCTGAAAGCGCAGTGAATGTTGTCATGAGTTGAGCGGATGGTCCGCGCTAGCGGTTCGCCGAAAAACTCGTAGCCTTGTTGGGAAAGGGATGACTATCCGTGCCGATCACGCATCAATGTGGTTGGCGGGTATGAGAAGAAAATTTCAGGGTCAAGGCGCTCACTTTGCTACACATTGCGCGAAACACGGCCGCCAACCATCAGTTGAAGAAATTGCGCAAATTTGTTCGCGCGGACCTTGGGAGTCTCGGACGCAACTTCGGGCTTAAGTTGGCTCCCGCCGAGCAAACTCAATCGACGTACGGGGCATACGGTTCCTCGCAATTCTTCTAGTCCAAATCCGTTAGCCCTGCTTTTGCAGGACACCGCCTGGGCGCAAACCTCGAAAAACTGTATGCTTCATATGTTTATGCCAGGCTTGGCAGGTCTTTTGTGTGCTAAGCTGGACAAGAGTCTCCATGACGGCGCCGCGCGCGCTTTCGCCTTTCCATAAATCTTGAGTTCCATGCTGAAACCAATTGTCCGCTTTGCTCCCTCGCCGACTGGCCATATTCACATCGGTAATGCGCGGACGGCGCTCTTAAACTTCCTTTTCGCTAAAAAGCACCATGGCGAATTTCTTCTTCGCTTCGACGATACTGATTTAGAGCGCTCGAAAGAAGAGTATGCGCGGGCAATCGAGGCCGATCTTGTCTGGCTTGGCGCCGTGCCTGATAAGGTATTGCGCCAGTCGGAGCGATTTGCACTGTATGCTGCCGCGGCACAAAAGCTGCGCGAAGAAGGACGGCTTTACCCTTGTTATGAGACCGCCGAGGAACTCGACCGCAAGCGCAAGCGCCAGCAGGCGCGCGGCCTTCCTCCGGTCTATGACCGGGCGGCGCTCGCCTTGTCCTCGGCGGATCGGGCGAAGTTTGAAACAGAAGGACGCAGGCCGCACTGGCGCTTTAAACTCGAGCACAAGATCGTGCGTTGGAATGATCTCGTGCGCGGCGACAGCCATATCGATTGCGCCTCTTTGTCGGACCCGGTGCTTTTACGCGAGGATCACACCTATCTCTATACGCTGCCCTCGGTCGCCGACGACATCGAGCAGAAAATTACTCATATCATCCGGGGCGAGGACCATGTGACCAATACGGCGGTGCAGATTGAGCTATTCGAGGCCTTGGCGGGCGCGGAAAGCCTGCCGGCCTTTGCGCATCATAACCTCCTTTTTTCGGCAAGCGGCGAAGGGCTTTCGAAGCGTTCCGGCGCGCTGTCGATTGGCGCGTTGCGCGAGGCAGGCATCGAGCCGCTCGCCGTCGCGGCGGCGGCAGTTTTGACCGGATCCTCAGCCGCGCTTCATCCGGTTTCCAGCCTCGATGAGCTGGAGGCTTCTCTCGACCTCGGCGAAATTTCGCGCACGCAGGCGCGGTTCGATCCGTCAGAGCTTGCAACCCTATCGGCGCGCACGCTTCATGGTTTGAGTTTTGAAGCGGTGAGGGAGCGGCTCGCAGCGGGTGGCATCGCCGGCAACAAGGCGGAGCCGTTTTGGCTTGCCGTCCGCGGCAATCTTTCTGCCTTCCAGGATGTGGCTGGCTGGTGGTGCGTCGTGTCGGCGTATATCGCGCCTGTCATTGAAGATGCCGCATTTCTAGCGGCGGCTCGCGAAAGCTTGCCTGAGGAGCCTTGGGACGAAAGCATTTGGACGGATTGGATCAATGTTTTGAAGGAGGTCACCGGGCGCAAAGGACGACCGCTGTTTCAGCCCTTGCGCCTCGCTTTGACCGGCCGTGCGGACGGACCAGAGCTTGCGGCGCTTTTGCCGTTGATCGGCAGAGCTAAAGCGGCGGCACGATTATCCGGACGCGCCGCTTGACCCCGTCTGGCCCGGTGACCTCCTCTGTCGCTTCCTGTCCGTCGGCTTTGGCTGAAGTGTCCTTGTTTTCCGCTGCAACTGCCGGCTGCGGTGCCGGATTGGACTTGACTACCGGCCCGAATTTCGGTCGCGCAAGCTCCGCCGATTTTTCGGGCGTGACCACAACATCGCTCTTGCTCACGCGTCCGAGGAGTTGTTCTGCCGGTGCGAGCACGTCGGCCCAAGATTGTCCCGGCGGCTTGCAGGTACAGGTTGAATCAAAACCCTTTTGAAATCGAAAAGCGTTCGGCAAGTCCGAATAGGGGGTTGTTCCGTCGAGCGAGACGGCGGTTTTGATGTCCTGATACGGGGAGCGCGTATAGACGCTCACCTCTGCGTTTGGGCAGAGTGCCTGACAGAGATCGGCCAGCTGTTCTGATTCTGTGCGATGGGCTGCCTCACTAAGCGGAAAGAAGCCACCGTCGCAGCTACGCACGCACAGCGCCTGCGAACCGCCGCGCGGCGAGAGATCTTCGCCTGGCAGAGGAAGCACTTGCTCGTCTGGCGAACGCTGAAAAAACGGATTTTGGTTGGGATTTTGGGAGAAGATAGCGAATAGCTGGTCGAAAAAACCGCGTTGGGGCTGCTGTGCGGGAGCGCGGGCTTGGCCGCGGCAAAAGGTATTGTAGCTCGCGGTCAGCTGTTGTCTCGCGGCTGCATTGCTGTCACCGCCCGCTTGGGAGTAGGCGAGACTTGCTTGCAGCTGCCGGATTTGCGCGTTGAGGCCAGGACATTGCGGCGATTGCGGACCGAACAAGAAGAATTTCGGCCGGTCGCAGCCAAGTCCGCGCGCTTGGCGAATCGCCTGATCAAGGTCCGCGCGTTGCCTTTGCGCGGCGGCGCCAAATGTTCTCAACGATTGCTGCCCGCTTTCGCCAAGCGCGGCGATGCGCGCTGCCAGCCCCGCGCAATCGACGGGCTGCGCGAAGGCGCGATTTTGCGCCAAACTAAGAAAACCGCAGGCGATCGCCAGCCCAAGGCAGGCGGCACAACGCGCTAATAATCCTCGACGGGCGCGGCCGAAATTCATGCGCAACTCTGGGGCCGCTGGCCGTCATTCGCCAAGCGGCGGTTTCCTTCTATCAGGGAGACTGGTGCTTATTCATGGCCTTACCAAGGCCACATCCCTCTACTGCTCTCGAAAAATCGTGCCTTTGATGCACCGTTTTAGATGTGGAATGATGACATCAATTAGTTTGCCCGACGCAAGATGGTGCGGGGCTGGAAAATGTTTTCTGGAAACGAGACAATCAGGCGGGGTAGGGCACCGTCTGAGGTAAGCTGCGCCAAGGCGCGGTTCGTTCAGGCGCTAGTCGACTTCGCCACCACAGGTGACGCGAACCGAGCCGGCCGGGACACCGGCCGCGTCAGCGGTTTCGGGCCGAAACCCTTGCGAACCGCCAAACCCATGCGCCTTGCACCAGGCATCGGCCACGACAAGGCCGCATTGCGAACCCGGTGTGAGGCACTCCTCGAAGCCATAGCCGTCGTTGGGCGGAATAATCAGCGTGTGGCCTTCGCCGGATCTCGCAGGCGGCAGAAAGGCAAGGATTATCAGAAGGACGCTGATGTAGAAAAGCACATTACGGAAAAACTGGCGCTCGGCGAACGGAATCGCGCGCCGTGCCGCTGGCACGTTCAGTATTGACATGGGAAACTCGAGACTTGGCGGGAACGCAGAAAACCTGTAGCGAAAGCGCTTGAAGGTTTGGTTAACGCATGAGCGCGCTCCGGGTTCCAACCGCCAACGTCTAACTTGACCGGTAAACCATTCTGCCCGCATAGTCACCCCAATGACGCTTTCGACCGGACCTTGATGGCCCAACATTGCGTTCAAAATTTGTAACGACCAGCCACATTTGTAATGGCTGGCCTTGCCGCTGGCTGGAGCCGTCGCGCCTTCCTCAAAAAGACCGGCTTTGATGTCCCAGGCCAGAACCGGCGTGAGGGGAAGATATGCCGCTGCGGCTCTACAATACGCTGACCCGGAAGAAGGAGGAGTTCGCACCGCTCGACCCCGAAAACGTTCGCCTCTATGCCTGCGGCCCGACGGTTTACGATCATTTGCACATCGGCAACGGCCGGATGCTGATCGTTTTCGACGTGCTCTACCGCCTGCTTTGCCACCTCTATGGCAAGAGCGCCGTGACTTATGTGCGCAACATCACGGATGTCGACGACAAGATTAACGCCCGCGCCGCCGAGCGGGGGATCGATATCCGGGCGTTGACGGACGAAATGACGGCGATTTTTCACGAAGACGCTAAGGCTCTTGGCTGCCTGCCGCCAGCGGTCGAGCCGCGCGCGACGGAGCATATCGGCGAAATCATTGCCCTGATCGAAAAGCTGATCGCCAAGGGCCATGCCTATTTGGCGGAAGGGCACGTGCTGTTCGACGTGCCGTCCATGCCTGGCTACGGAAAACTTTCGCGCCGTCCGCTCGACGAGATGATCGCGGGCGCGCGGGTCGAGGTTGCGCCCTACAAATGCTCGCCGATGGATTTTGTCTTGTGGAAGCCGTCGGGCGGTGGTGAACCCAGCTGGGAAAGCCCATGGGGGCGGGGGAGGCCCGGCTGGCACATCGAATGCTCGGCGATGAGCTGGAAGCACCTTGGGGAAACCTTCGATATTCACGGCGGCGGCATCGACCTCGTGTTTCCGCATCACGAGAATGAAATCGCGCAAAGCTGCTCCGCCTTCGGGCATGAGGTGATGGCCAATTTTTGGATGCACAACGGCCATCTTCAGGTCGAAGGCGAAAAAATGTCCAAGAGCCTGGGGAATTTCGTGACGATCCAGGAGCTTTTGCACACCAATAAATTCGGCGGCCGCTCCTGGCCCGGCGAAGTGCTGCGGCTCGCGATCTTGAAAACACATTACCGCCAGCCGCTCGATTTTACGGTGAGGGCGCTCGAGGAGGCGGAACATACTTTGAGACGGTGGCAATTTTATTCTGGGCAGTCAGGCGAGACTGAGGAAGCAGCTCCTTCGGAAGCATTCTTGGAAGCGATGGAGGACGATCTCAATACGCCGAAGGCTTTAAGCGAAATACATGCCCTGACTCGAATTGGTGTCTTTTGGGATTATTCACTCTGGGACGAGGCGATATGGGCTCCGCCGGAGCAAGTACAAAGCTCTTCGGCAAATTTGCGAGCTTGCATGCGTCGCCTCGGCCTCGACCGAGTATGCGATCTTGATTGGAATCGGGTATCTGTCGAAGTCAGCGACGTCCGGCGAGCTGAGATTGAGACGTTTGTTTCTCGCCGTAATGAAGCCCGTGCCGCAAAAGACTATGCAGAAGCTGATCGTATCCGGAATGAACTCGCTGCAATGGGCATCGCTCTGAAAGACAACAAAGACGGCACGACCAGGTGGGAGCCAAAGCGATGAGCGCCGGCGTCTTCCCAAAACCTTCGCTGCGGCCCTACCAAGAATCCGATCTCGAAACGCTCGCCGAGATCCGCTTTGCGGCCATCGAGGAATTGACGGTTGACGACTATGACGAGGCCCAGCGCCAGGCATGGGCGTCGCTCGCCGACGACGACGAGGCCTTTGCGCAAACGCTCGAAAAAGGCTTGACGCTCGTCGCCCAGGTTGGCGGCGAGCCGGTCGGTTTTATCACGTTGCACAGCGGTGGGGTGATCGACCAGCTCTATGTTCATCCGGCCGTTGCCCGCACCGGCGTCGCGACCGCTCTGTGCGATGCGATCGAACGGCAAGCCGCCGGCCATGGGATTGCCACGCTCACCGCCGACGTCAGCGACACGGCGAGGCCGTTGTTCGAGGCGCGAGGCTATCGAGCGGAGCACCGCCACACGATTGATATCGATGGCCAATGGCTCGGCAATACGCGTATGAAGAAAGTGCTCGCGCCAAAATCCGTTTAAAGGATCTTTCGCAGAAAGAAATTCTAAAATGCTTCCACCATCATGGCCTATCCAGGGGTTAGGGCAGGGGACAACCCAGCGATCCAAAATCCACAACTGGGAACGGGTACGCTTCGCTCAATCCCTGGACTTGGATCCGCCGGAGATAAACCGATGAGGGCGACCGCGAACGCTCAGGAAATTCTCGGTTTGCCAAACGACGACGAGGTAGGACAAATCCTCCAGCGCTTCGCGAAAGACGTGCGCGAGCATTACGGGGCGTCGTTCGCAGCAATCTATTTGTATGGGAGCCGCGCGCGAGGTGAACATGACCAAGGGAGCGACGCAGATGTCGCGGTCATTTTATCCGGCGATTTCGAATTTTGGCGGGAAGCTGGCGTTCTCTCCGACTTGTCCTACGACTACCTCGTCGATCGAGGCGTCTATATTGACGCAAGGCCATTTTCGCTTGAAGCGTGGAAGGATCCTTCGTTGCACGAAAATCCGCCTCTCATGCGGGTGGTCAAACGAGATTGCAAAAAAATCGGATAGACAAGTTGAACCAACTCTGGTCCAAGGTCATGGAGAATGCCGCAGCTGCTCAATTGTCATTCGAGAATCGGCTTTACAATATGGCTGCAAGCCGGGCCTATTACGCAATGTTCACGGCGGCACGCGTCCTCTTGAGCGATATTGCAGGCCTTGACCTCGAGCGGATCCGCAGCCATGCGGCTGTCTTGCGCTTATTCTCAGCCCATTTCGTGCGAGCGGGCCGGTGCGACCGGGAGCTCGGCCGCGCATTCTCCCGGGCCTCGCAATTGCGAACCGCCGATTACGAGTTGCAATCGGTCGGCCGTGCGGAGGCGGAAGCGGCAATCGTGACGATGCGGCAATTTATCTCCTTTTCCGAAAAGCTGCTGGCGAAATGACCCGCGAAAGACTGACCCTTTGTGACACGACCTTACGCGACGGCCAGCAGATGGCAGGCGTTGATTTTTCGCTCGCCGACAAGCGCCATATCGCGGCGATGCTCGACGGTCTCGGCATTGACTACATCGAGGGCGGCTATCCCGGCGCCAATCCGCTCGACACGGACTTT
>CAYWHF010000082.1:4664-8637 GCA_964457695.1 uncultured Methylocapsa sp. | reverse complement strand
CAATTGGGGGGCGTCGGGGGGGGGAAAGCGGAAAATTTCTAAACGGCTCGGGTTTTTTGGTGTTCACGGCTTGGGCCTGGTCATTACCGGGATGCTTTATAAAACCTTTCCCGGGGCCGATGAGGGGGAGCTTTCGCGGCGCTTGGCAAGCCTCGTCCGCAAAGAGTCCTGCGCCGACGTGGCCCTTGCATGGGGGGCTGATGCCGTCATAGAGCTTGGCGAAGGGGAAGATCCTGCCACCGCCACCAAGGTAACAATCCTCGGCGATGTGTGCGAATCGATCATCGGCGCGATTTTCCTCGATTCGGGCTATGCGGCGGCGAAGACGATAGTAACCGCTGCCTTTGCCGAAAAAATGCGCTCGCCCGGACGGCCTCTACGCGATCCAAAGACCGCGCTGCAAGAATGGGCGCAGGCGCGCGGCCTGCCGCCGCCGCTCTACCGTGAGACGACGCGATCGGGACCCGACCATGCGCCCGAGTTCACGGTCAGCGTCGAAGTGCCGGGTTACCAAAACGCCGAGGCAAAGGGATTTGCCAAACGCTTGGCCGAGCAGGCGGCGGCTGCGGCTTTTATCGCGCGCGAAGGAATCGGCCAAGTCGGCCAAAAAGGCGCCGCGTGACCGGCAAAACCGATGTTGGAACAAGCTGCGGCTTCGTCTCTCTCATTGGCGCGCCCAATGCCGGGAAATCGACGCTTCTTAACAGACTCGCCGGCGCAAAAATCTCTATCGTATCGCGAAAAGTTCAAACGACGCGCAGTTGCGTGCGCGGAATTGTCATTGAAGGCAAGGCGCAGATTATTTTCGTCGATACGCCCGGAATTTTCGTGCCAAGACGCAGAGGCGACCAAGCGACGGTGACTTTGGCTTGGGAGTCGGCCGCTGAGACAGACTCGGTGGTGCTGCTCGTGGATGCGCGCAAAGGCATCGGCACGGAACTCGAAGCCATTGTCGCCAAGCTCCGCGAGGCCGCTGCTCCAAAAATTCTTGCCCTGAATAAGATCGACACGATTCAACCGCCAAAACTTCTCGGTCTTGCCGCCGCGCTCAATGACAAACTTGCCTTCGCGCAAACTTTTATGATCTCGGCGCTGCGCGGCCATGGCGTCCCTAAGTTCAAACAAGACATTGCTGCCCTGATGCCGCTAGGCCCCTGGCTTTACCCGGAAGATCAGATCACTGACGCGCCCTTACGCCTGCTCGCCGCCGAGATCACGCGCGAAAAACTTTTCGATCGGTTGCACGACGAACTCCCCTATTCGGCCACGGTCGAAACGGCGCTTTGGCAAGATCTGCCGGATGGCTCCGCGCGAATCGAACAGGCGATTTATGTCGAGCGCGAAGGCCACAGAAAAATCGTGATCGGCGAAGGCGGCAAAACGATCAAGGCGATCGGGACCGCCGCGCGGAAAGAGATCATGGATGCCGCCGGACAAACGGTGCATCTGTTTTTGCTCGTCAGGGTGCGCGATAACTGAGCCAAGCCGCCGGGCGCCTTCACGCATTCCTGCCGAAAGTCTCGTCGAACGCATAGCCCGCGCCGCGCACCGTGCGGATAGGGTCCGTTTCCGAGTCCGTCGACAAGGCTTTGCGTAACCGCCCAATGTGCACGTCGACGGTGCGCTCGTCGATCTCGGCCGAGAGGCCCCAAACGCTGTCGAGCAATTGAGCACGGGAAAACACCCGGCCCGGCTTCGCCATGAGATGCTCGAGCAGGCGGAACTCGGTCGGCCCCATATGCACCTCGCGGCCAGAGCGGCGGACTCGCCAGTTCTGCCGGTCGAGATCGAGATCGCCCGCCGAAAGCACACCGGTTACGCGATCCGGCCGCGCGCGGCGCAACAGCGCATGAACGCGCGCCATGAGCTCAGGAACGGAAAATGGTTTGACCACGTAATCATCGGCCCCGATAGCAAGGCCGCGCACGCGCTCGCTCTCCTCGCCGCGCGCCGTGAGCATGATCACCGGAAGGCTGCGCGTCGTGGCGCGGGCGCGAATGCGGCGGCATATCTCAAGACCGGAGACGCCAGGAAGCATCCAATCGAGAATAACAAGATCGGGGATCGTTTCGCTGAGCCTGATTTCCGCTTCATCGCCAGCCTCGACGCGCTCCACAGTAAAACCTTCCGCCTCGAGATTGTAAGTGAGAAGCATGCTCAGGGTCGATTCGTCCTCGACGATGAGAATGCGCGCGGCGGGCTGGGAAGGCGGCGGCGCGCGTGCTTGCGAAAGCCGGCCTTCGGTTCCCCCGTCGTGATTGTCTTTTGCCATCGTCAGTTAGCCGGTGTTGGCACTTCCGATGGGCTCGAATGGCCCTTCGGTCGGTCAAGCGGCAGCTCTTCGCCTGTGACCAGATAAATCACGGTCTCGGCGATATTCGTCGCATGATCGCCAATCCTTTCGATATTTTTCGAAACGAACAGGAGATGGGTGCAAAAGGTTATGTTGCGAGGGTCTTCCATCATGAAGGTGAGGAGATCGCGGAAAACCGAGTCATGCAGCAAATCCAATTCCGCATCATGGGTCCAAACGCTTTTTGCGCGCTCGGCGTCGCGCTGAGCATAGGCATCGAGGACGTCCTTCAGGAGCAGCGCCGCAGATTCATGCATCGACCTAAGTCCAATTGTCGCGCGGGGAATTTGCAGTTCCGAGTGAGTCTTGATCGCACGCTTTGCGATGTTCTTGGCAAGGTCGCCAACCCGCTCGAGATCGCCCGAGATGCGGATCGCAGCGATGATCTCGCGCAAGTCGACCGCCACAGGCGCGCGGCGCGCGATCATCAGAATTCCTTGTTCCTCGATTTCGCGTTGCAGCACGTCGAGACGGTGATCGCTATTTACGGTCAGCTGGGCGAGCCCGGCATCGTAGTCCACCAGCGAATCCATGGCATCGGACAGCATTTTCTCTGCTATCCCGCCCATTTCTGCAATCTTCCGGCCAAGCAATTCGAGGTCCAGGTCGTAGGTTTGGACAATATGATGTTCGGACATGAACCTATCCTCGCTGCCGCCGAAATCAGCCGAATCGGCCCGTAATATAGTTTTGGGTTTGTTTCATTTTAGGTGCGGTGAAGATGCGCGGCGTCGTGTCGAATTCGACGAGTTCGCCGAGATACATGAAGGCCGTATGGTCGGAGACGCGCGCCGCCTGCTGCATGTTGTGCGTAACGATCGCAATCGTATAGGTCGTTTTTAGTTCGTCGATCGTTTCCTCGACCTTCGCGGTCGAAATCGGGTCGAGCGCGGAACAGGGTTCGTCGAGGAGAATCACTTCGGGCTCAATGGCCACCGTGCGCGCGATACATAAGCGCTGTTGCTGCCCGCCCGAAAGCGATAGGCCCGAAAAATGCAATTTATCTTTGACTTCGTCCCAAAGCGCGGCGCGTCTTAAGGCCTTCTCGACCCGGTCGCTCAGCTCGGACTTGGGAAGCTTGTAGTAGAGCTTGATGCCGAAAGCGATATTGTCATGGATCGTCATGGGGAAGGGCGTCGGCTTTTGAAACACCATGCCGACCCGGGCGCGCAAGAGATTGAGGTCTTGCTCGCGGCGCAAAATATTCACGCCGTCGAGCAGAACCTCTCCCTCGGCTCTCTGGTTCGGATAAAGGTCGTACATCCGGTTCAAGATCCGAAGCAGGGTCGATTTACCGCAGCCGGAGGGGCCAATGAAGGCCGTGACGTTGTTTAGGTAGAGCGGCAGGCTCACGTTTTTTAGAGCCTGCGCCGCGCCGTAATAGAAATTCAGGTTACGTATCGTAACCTTGTGCGCCAAATTCGCGGCCGTTTGGCCAAGCGTATTTTGCGAAGACCGCGAGTCCAAGGCGGACACAAGCGCCGCATTAGCGCCGGTGTCCGGCGAATTCTCATGGGTGGCGGCATTCTGAGGCTTTGAGATTTCCCCCAGCTTAGAGATATTTTCGAGCCTGGGGCTGTCCCTCCGAGCAGGGAAAGGAATCAAAGAGGTCCTTTTTGG
>CAYWHF010000082.1:0-4654 GCA_964457695.1 uncultured Methylocapsa sp. | reverse complement strand
TAATGTTCAGGTTTGGGGATTGCCTCCAGCTTTGCGTTTTCCTCAGGGTTGGAGGTGTCCTCTCGGTCTGAGACAGAATTCAAGGCGGTCATTTGGCGGTCCTTTGTGTTTGGAGCGCACGCGCGGTTATCGAGAGTGCCAGCACGGCCAAGGTGATGAGAAGGGCGCCCGTCCAAGCGAGCTGCTGCCACTGTTTGTATGGACTGAGCGCGAATTGAAATATCACGACCGGCAGGCTGGCCATCGGCTTAGTGATATCCGAGCTAAAAAACTGATTGTTCAGCGCGGTGAAAAGCAAGGGCGCGGTCTCGCCGCTAATGCGGGCGATGGCAAGGAGGACGCCGGTGATGAGCCCCGCCCGAGCGGCGCGGTAAGCGACCTTGCCAATGACGATGGAGCGGGAAAGACCGAGCGCGCTCGCGGCCTCCCGGAGCGTGTTCGGCACCAAAAGCAGCATGTCCTCTGTCGTGCGCACGACAACAGGGAGGACGATGACGGCAAGTGCCATCGCCCCGGCAAGGGCAGAGAAATGGCCCATCCTTACGACCATGACCTCATAAATGAAGAGGCCAACGACGATCGAAGGCGCGCTCAGCAAAATATCGTTGATGAAGCGTATAATGACCGTGAGCCTCGAATAGCGGCCATATTCGGCCATATAGGTGCCGGCCAGCATCCCGAGAGGGGTTCCAACAACCACGCCGGTCACGGTCATGATGAGGCTGCCGGTAATGGCATTGAGCAAGCCGCCATCAGACCCGGGCGGCGGGGTCATTTGCGTAAAAATTGCGGGCGAGAGGCCGCGAAATCCATTTATCAAGAGGGTGCCGAGAATGAGCGCCAGCCAGCCAAGCCCAATCGCCACGAAGATGTAACATAATCCAAGGAAAAACCTGGACTGGCGGCGGCGCGCGTCATAGATGGCCACGAGCGATCAACCTTCCTGGATATTGAGCCGCATCAGCATGTAGCGCGAGATCGCGAGAATAATAAACGTCAAGACGAAGAGGATCAGCCCGAGCTGGACGAGCGAGGAGGTATAAAGGTCGCCGACCGCTTCGGTGAATTCATTGGCGATTGTCGCGGATATTGTCGTGCCTGGGGCGAAAAGCGAAGCCTTTATTTTATGCGCATTGCCGATGACAAAGGTCACCGCCATGGTCTCTCCGAGGGCGCGGCCAAGGCCCAACATGACGCCGCCCAAAAGGCCGATGCGCGTATAGGGGATCACCACGGAGTAGACCACTTCCCAGGTCGTGCATCCGACGCCATAGGCTGCCTCCTTCAGAACAGCGGGAACAGTTTCGAAAACGTCTTTGGAGATCGAGGTGACGATCGGAAGCACCATGATCGCCAAAATAATCCCCGCGGTCAGCATGCCGATGCCATAGGGCGGGCCGGCAAAGAGCGTCGCGAGGACGGGCACATTCGCAAAGAGCGCAATGAGATAGGGCTGGACATGTTGCTGCAAAAAGGGGGCGAACACGAATAGTCCCCAGATCCCGTAAATGATCGATGGAATTCCGGCCAGAAGCTCGATTGCGATACTGATCGGCCTGCGCAGCGGAAATGGACAAAGCTCCGTCAGAAAAATTGCGATACCGAAGGCCGACGGCACCGCAATCGCCATTGCGATGATGGAGGTGATGACCGTGCCGTAGACCGGCGCGATCGCGCCGAATTTCTCGGTGACGGGATTCCAAACTTCGGTCGTATAAAAACTCAGGCCGAATGCGCGAATAGAGGGCAAAGCGCCGATCACCAAGGAGACGATCACCCCGCCAAGGAGCAGAAGAACCGCCCAGGCGGAGGCCAGGGTCAAAAGGTGAAAGGCGAAGTTGCGGAGCTTGAAAACGGCAAGCAACGTAGCGAGCCGGCCCCCGTCCTGCCCAACTCCGGCGTCATCACCCGCCACCACGTTGGGACGTCTGCTTTCCCCATAGGCTTCGCACCCCTTAAGCCATACCGCTGCGCGAAAGAGGACACAAGCCGCCGCCCGCGACCGGGCCACGAATGGCCCGCATGAGTTGGCCGGAGGGGCAGCCCCTCTGGCCCGCGCTCTAGTTGAGCAATGGCTTGCCGTCGGCCCCCTTGATCTCGGCCGCCCATTTCTTCTTAATCAGAGCGACAACGGGGCCCGGCAGCGGAACATAATCAAGTTCCTCGGCCATCTTGCTGCCGTTTTGATAGGCCCAGCCGAAAAACTTTAACGCCTCGGCGGCGGCTGCCGGGTCATCCGGCACAGTATGCATCAAGATGAAAGTGGCCCCCACAATCGGCCATGACTTGCCGCCATGCTGATCGGTGAGAATTTGATAAAATCCTGGAGCATTGGCCCAGTCGGCATTGGCTGCCGCCGCTTTGAAGCTCTCGGCACCGGGCAAAACGCGTTTGCCCTCCATGTTAATCATGCCGGCATAAGTCAACTTGTTTTGCTTGGCGTAGGCATATTCGACATAGCCAATCGCGCCGTTCGTCTGGGTGACGTTGTTGGCCACGCCCTCATTGCCCTTGGCCCCGATTCCGGCCGGCCATTCGACGGCGGTGCTTGCCCCGACCTTGGATTTCCAATCTTCGCTTTCCTTCGAAAGATAATCGGTGAAGAGAAAGCTCGTCCCTGATCCGTCGGAGCGGTGAACGACAACAATCGCGAGCGCCGGCAATTTGACTTTCGGATTGAGCTTTTTGATTGCCGCGTCGTCCCAGGCCGCAATCTCCCCAAGATATATTTTTGCAACCGTCGGGCCGTCGAGCACGAGCTCGCCCGGCTTTATACCTTCGATAGTGACAACCGGAACAACGCCGCCCGTGACTGTCGGAAACTGAACAAGGCCGGCTTCCTTGAGCTCCTCGGGCTTCAGCGGCATATCGGAGGCGCCAAAAGTCACGGTTTTGGCCTTGATCTGCTTGATTCCGCCGCCCGACCCGATTGATTGATAATTGAGGCCGATGCCGGTGTCCTTTTTGTAGGTATCCGCCCATTTTGCATAAAGCGGATAGGGAAAGGTCGCGCCGGCACCAGAAATATCGGCGCTCGCGGCTGGCAGCGCAGTCAGCAGGCTTAAGGCGGCGGCTGCGAAGGCCGCGCGCACGAAGGAAAAGATCATTTTATGCCTCGCTTTGGCTATTTTGCACTACGGATCGGCCAACGGTGCCGCTTGAAACAGGGCAACGGCGCACCGGTGGGTTTTTGAACAGGGCCAAGCCCTCACCCGCTCAATAGTTATCGGCAAGGCATGAGGCGAGTATGAAAGTTGGATGACAGTATGATGACGGGGGCGGTGGACGGCGAAACGGTTGCCGCTTCAGCCGTCACGCAAGGGAAGGGTCACGCTAAAGGTCGCCCCTTGTCCAAGCATCGACTCGATGCCGAGCCGGCCGCGATGGCGCGCGACGATATGTTTGACGATAGCCAAGCCGAGCCCGGTGCCGCCCTTGGCGCGACTCTGGCCGGCGTCCACCCGGTAAAATCGTTCGGTCAATCGCGGCAGATGCTCCGGCGCGATACCGGGGCCATGGTCGCGAACGGTCATAACACATTGGCGCGGCTCAGTGATGAGCGACACATCGACCTGCCTGTTCACGCAATCTGGGTCAGAGGCGCCATATCTAATGGCATTCTCGATGAGGTTCTCGGCGATCCGGATCAGCTCGTCGCGGTCGCCCGTGACGACGGCCTCGGCGGGGACGTCAAGGAAAAGCCGGACATCGTTTTCCGCAGCCATGTGGGTCAAGGTGTCGGCAACATGGCGCAAAATTGCGACCAGATCCACCGGCGCTTGCGGGCGCAGATGCAAATTCTGCTCGATCCGGGACAATGAAAGAAGGTCGTCGACGAGACGCGCCATTCTTTGCGCCTGGTCGCGCATGATCGGGAGAAATTTTTCCTGCGCGGCTTTGTCCCCGCGCGCCGGTCCCTGGAGCGTCTCGACAAATCCGAGAAGCGAGGACAGCGGCGTGCGCAGCTCATGGCTTGCATTGGCCACAAAATCGACCCGCATGCGCTCGACCCGGCGTACCTCGCTCAGATCGCGCAATGTGAGGATCATGGTAGGCTCGCCGAGCGGACCCTTCATCGAAGCGGCATTGACTTCAAAAAATCTTTCGACCGGAACGCGTTCGAGCCAGGTCACGCGTTCCGGAACGCCAGAGGCGCGCGCCCGCTTGACCGCGTCCAGCACGTCGGGCGCTCTAATACTGCGTGCAAGAAGATCGCCCGGCCGCAATGCTGGGAAGAAGCCTTTTGCCGGTGCATTAACGTGGAAGACGACGTCCGCTGCGTCGGAAGATTTCTGGTAGCGCCCTGCAATGAAATGCGCGAGCGCAGTCCCTACCCAATAGTTGTGATGCAACGAATGTACAGGGTCGAGGCGCCGAGCACGAGAAAAATGCTCAAGCGCCGTCTCTGGATCGCCGACATAAGCACTCACGATGCCCAAGGCATTCCACGCACTTGCTGAATTTTGGTTGAGGGTGATTGACTGCTCGATCAACGCCTGGCCTCGCTCGAATTCGCCGGCGAGCATGACCATTGCCTCACCGGCCATCCACAACGCTTCAGAATCATTCTTTCCCGTTTCCGCCGCCAAGTGAGCAAGTCGCAACGCCTCATCAACGCGGCTATCGAAAGGCAATTTGCGACTGATCATCAGTT
>CAYWHF010000081.1:1418-8682 GCA_964457695.1 uncultured Methylocapsa sp. | reverse complement strand
ATATCCGTCACGGCGGAATTCCTGCGCGGTCTTTTCGGGGCTGCGCCAATAGCCAACAAAAACATTTGGGCCCTTGACCTCGATGACGCCGGTTTCGCCTTGTTCCAAAACCGCGCCGGACTCCGAATCGGCAATGCGCAAGGAAACGCCCGGCAGAGGAAAGCCGACGGTCCCTGCCTTGCGCTCGCCTACATAAGGGTTCGAGCTGATGATATTTGTTTCCGTCATGCCATAGCGCTCGAGGATTTTGTGACCGGTGCGTACCTGCCACGCACGGTGGGTTTCCTCGAGCAGGGGCGCGGAGCCCGAGATGAAGAGCCGCATATGCGCGGCCGTCTCGCGCGACAAAGTTTTGAGCCGCAAAAGCCTGGTATAAAAGGCTGGAACACCCATCATGACGCTCGCGCGCCCCATCAGCGCCATGATTTGAACGGGATCGAATTTTGCCAGGAGAAGGATCTTGGCCGCGCTGAGAAGCACGGTGTTGACGGCAACAAAGAGCCCATGGGTATGATAGTGGGGCAGCGCATGAAGGAGCACATCTTGCGGCGAGAAGCGCCACAGCGCGGCGAGCGCCTCCGCGTTCGACACGAGATTATTGTGCGTTAGCATCGCGCCTTTCGCGCGGCCGGTCGTGCCCGAGGTGTATAGGATGGCAGCAAGATCATCTGGCGCCCGGACGGCGTCTTCGAAATTTTCCGCGCCCTTAGCTCGCGCGGGCAAGGACCCGCGGCCATCCGCCCCAAGCGTTTCCACCGCGCCGATGCCCGCCTTCGCCGCAACCTGGGACAGAGAATCGCGGCGCGCGGGATCGCAGACCAGGATTTTCGGCTCGGCGTCGGCGAGAAAATAGGCAAGCTCCGCGTCCGTATAGGCCGGATTGAGCGGCAGAAATATCGCGCCCGCCCGGACCGCACCGAGATAAAGCATGATGGCTTCGGGCGACTTTTCGATTTGCGCGGCAATGCGGTCGCCGGCTTTGGCCCCGAGCGCGGCAAGCGCCGCCGCATAACGCGCCGATGAAGCGACCGTATCGGAATAAGTGAACGTGGATCCGGCCGGAGTTTCGAGAAAGAGGCTGCCCGCATGGCTTTCGGCCGCGCGGCGGATCCGCTCAAGTAAATGATTTGTCACTGGCACGGCGTATTTGGATTTTTTGCTCGCGGCGTCCGCACACACCATATAAGCCTCAGATTAGCAAGCTTCCGCGGGTCAAGAAGCGGGAGAGCAGGGCGGATTATCGCGAGTGGAAGTGCGGTTTCAAATTGCGCGCCGCCTCGCTCGAACCTTGCCCTGCCAAGGACGGCGACCATAGATTTCAAATTGTACCTCCATCGGGAGAAGGAATCCGTCAGATCGAAGAAATCTAAATTTAGAATCCCTATAATCCGTCATTCTGCACTTGTGCTATATTTGACCGTAGATTACATGAGTTTTCAGCCTGCATTCTCTAGGTTAAACCCGGTGACTTTATGATTATTTGTTCTTGCAATGTTTTTAGCGACACGGATGTCAGGAACGCCGTTGAGAGCGAGCTTTGCCCGCAGACGCTGAGCGCTGTCTATAAATGCCTCGGCTGCAGCCCGAGCTGCGGACGCTGCCTTGCGGCGGTCAGAGCAATTTTGAACGAGAGTGTTGTTGAGCCCGCGGTCGAACAGGAAAGCTGTTGCGCGAGCGATAACGACACCGCCCTGCGTCCTGCGAGATTTAGCAAATCTGTGCCTTCGCTTGAGCCGGACCGCGTTGCGGCTTGCGGCGAGGCCGGAAGGCGCCGGTTGTTTGCCATTATCTAAGGTTGCATCGGGCCGCGCCTTGCCTGCAAAGCCACGAACAATTGCGATTTCCCCGCCTACCGCATTGGGGCATTTTCGCGCAAGCAAAAGCATGCAACAAGACTCTCGGCGCTCGCGTTTGGGACGCGCCGAGGCTTGGCAGCCGCTGCAAACAAGGGATCGGGCAATGGCGAATATTTGGGTGCGCAAACCGATAGCGATGCTCCAGGCAGAAGCGAGCGAAAGCGAGCTCGATCTGGCCAAGGGCCAAGCGCATTTGCGCCGGACACTCTCGCTCGTCAGCGTTGTGGCGCTTGGGATTGGCGGTATTATCGGCGCGGGCATCTTTGTTTTGACCGGCCATGCCGCCGCCGAACATGCCGGGCCAGCCATCAGCCTCTCTTTTATGCTTGCCGGAATTGTCTGCGCCTTTGCGGTCCTGTGCTACGCCGAAATGGCTTCCGCCGTGCCGGTCGCCGGCAGCGCCTATACTTACGCCTACGCCACCATGGGCGAAATCATCGCCTGGATCATCGGCTGGGACCTGATCCTCGAATATGCTTTCGGCGCGACGACGGTTGCGATCGGCTGGTCTGGTTATGTCGCAAGCTTTTTGCGCGACCTCGGGATTGTTATACCGGAGAGATTTGCGTCCGCGCCGCTTGACTATGATGCGGCGGCGGCCAGCTTGTCGGCGACGGGCGCCGTGCTCAATCTGCCGGCGATGTTCATCGTGCTCGCGCTCAGCGGCTTACTTATTGCCGGGATCAAGGAATCGGCGCAGGTCAATAACGCGATCGTTGCGCTCAAACTCTCGATCATCGTCATTTTCATCCTTGCAGGAATTTGGTTCGTCAAGACCGCAAACTGGGTGACGCCGGTAAATCCCGCCGGCGCCTTCATTCCGCCGAATGCGGGACCGGGTCACTATGGCTGGAGCGGCATTGTCAGCGGTGCCGCGGTGGTTTTCTTTGCCTATATCGGCTTCGACGCCGTCTCGACGGCGGCTCAGGAAGCCAAAAATCCGCAGCGGGACATGCCGATTGGCATTCTCGGCTCGCTTGCGATCTGCACGCTGCTCTACGTCCTGGTGAGCGTGGTCATAACCGGCATTGTGCCCTTCGACAGGCTGAACGTGCCGGATCCGATCGCCGTCGGCGCCGATGCCATGGGATTTGGCTGGCTTGCCGCCATCATCAAATTTGGCGCGATCCTTGGCTTGAGTTCTGTTATTCTTGTGTTGCTGCTCGGACAGACACGGATCTTTTATTCGATTGCCCGTGACGGCCTGCTGCCGCCCTTTGCGGCAAAAGTGCATACCAAATTTTGCACGCCCTATATCACCACCCTTATCACGGGCGTCGCGGTTGCAATACTCGCGGGTCTCTTCCCAATCGGGCTCGTTGGCAAGCTCGTCAGTCTTGGCACCTTGTTCGCGTTTGCGATGGTCTGCGCCGGCGTTCTCATTTTACGTCTCATCCATCCAGAGATCGAGCGCCCGTTCAAGGCGCCTTTTGTGTTTTACGTGGCGCCGCTCGGTGTTCTTTCCGCCGGATTTTTGATGTTTGGCCTACCCGCCGAAACCTGGGTGAGTTTTGCCGTTTGGCTGGTGATCGGGCTTGCGATTTATTTCCTCTATGGCCGCCACCACAGCCAGCTTACCCGGCATAAAAAGGGGAGGAACTAAGGTGGCCGAAAAGAGACACGGCTCTAGAGCGCGGACTCATGAGCACGTGGCCAACTGTGGATTGAAGCCAACCTGATGAAGGTAAGATAGCTCACAGCGAGCTGACAATTTCCGACATGGCTCGCATACCGGACATATCGCAACGTCATGGAATCGACGAATTTGACCCAGAGCTGACATCGCGCGGTTGGTCCAAACGTCGTGAAAGGGCGGCAAGGAATTTGCCGGCAGTACTGATGTAGCCAAGCCAGCGTCGTGAGTCGTCGACTGCTCTCATGATGTACGCTGAAAATGGCCGTAGCTCACTGTAAGCGTGTTTGGAATCTTGCTGCTGCTCAACCCGGTTGCGGACATTGCCGCGCTGCCGAACTCGAACGTAATCAGGCCCGGCGAGACGTCGGGATTGTCAAAAGTCAGAAGGAAAGTATCGCCGGACCAGTGCGTTAGATGCCCGGGGTAGTTCCGCTCGCCGATTGTCACGTCGAGCGCGCCGCCTTCCCGGATCACCTGCAGCGGTCCGAATAGAGCACTAGCGAAGCGTCCTGTGAGGGCTTCCAGGTCGCGGCCGAGCGGCTTGGCGCTCGGCGGCGGCTTCGGTACATCTACAAGCGCGCGCCATGCTGGCTGCTGGCGGCGCACGTACGCTTGCAGATCCCGCCCCGAGGGGCCGAGCACGCGTTCAAGAAACTCTGCGCGCACTGCCTCCGGGAACACCGTGAGCTGCTTGTTTGCGAACACGGCGATTCCGATGCGCCGCTCGGGAATCAAAGTCACGATTGTCCGCACGCCGTTAAGTGCGCCATTCTTCTCGATCACGCGGTAACGCAGAAAATGGTAGCTCTCGCAGCCCAGTCCTGCGCAATCGTTCGGGTCCTGCAGGGGGCCCCCCATTCCTTGACCAATGCTGGCGGAGAAAACTTGCGTGACGGTCCCCTTCGTCAGCACCCGCCCTCCCTCAACCATGCCGTTTGCCAGCAGCATCCGCATCCAGCGCGCGACGTCCGCTCCGGTCGACACAACCGCGCCAGCCCCGCTAAACCCATCGACGTTCTCGTACGGCATGAGCGAGCCGTCGAAATTGTGTGCTGCGACGCGGTTGTCATCCTTGAACAGCTCCGACTGCGTCGGGCCGGAGCGCGTCATGCCTAGCGGCTGGAAGATCCCGCTCGAAAGCAGTTCCGATGCGCTCATACCAGCCGCGTGCGCAGCACTCTGCTGCCCTAGAAAGATGCCGTAGTTCGAGTAGGCCCACTCTGCGCGGAAACTGTGGTCAAATGGCAGAAAGCGAGCACGGCTCACCAGTTCAACCGGGCCGTACCCGAGTTGTGTCAGCAGGTCGCCCGCATACGCAGGCAGACCGGTCCGATGTGCAAAATAGTCGCGTAATGTCGCGTTCGCCGTCGCGTACGGTTCGGCCAGCACTGTTTCCGGCGAGAACGTATGGACCGGAACATCCCACGCAACCACACCACGATCGACAAGCGTCCCGACCGCCGTAGCCGTAATGAATTTGCTCAATGAAGCAATCTGGAAGCGCGTGTTTTCGTCCACTGCCCCGTTTGCACCTTGTTGGCGGACGCCGTAGCCTTTCAGGAAGACCGTCCCGTCCGCGCTCGATACCGCGACCACAGCGCCCGGCACGCCGTAGTCCCGTAGTGTCGCCTGAACGAATTGATCGAACGAGTGACCCCTCACCCGGCGCGCCAGCGGATCAGCCGCTCGGGCCGATCGCTGCGGGAGCACGGCAAACAGGACAGGCATTAGCGCCGCCGCGCGGCGCGTGATTGTTAACATGGCCGTTGGATGATCCTTGGGCGACACTATATGCTCGGCCCTTGCCTCGCAAGGCATCTGCGCCGAAGCCGCAAAGGCAGCGCATGTCAGCGCTTGCCTTTTACGGCCTCGATCAACTGCTTGAGGCTGAAGGGCTTCGGCAAGAAACTAAAATCCTCGCCCTCGGGCAGGTGCGCGAACGCGTCCTCGGTATATCCGGAGATGAAAATAACCCGCGCGGTAACCCCGCGTTTGCGCAATTCGGCAAACATGCGCGGCCCATCCATCTCCGGCATCATGACATCGGAAACGACAAGATCGATCTTGCCGCCCTGCTCTTCGACGACTTGCAGCGCCTCTAGTCCGGTAGCCGCCTGCAGCACGGTGTAACCGCGCGAGGCCAGCGCGCGGGCGGCAAATGCCCGGACCGCCTCTTCGTCCTCGACCAGCAAAATCGTTCCGTGCCCCGTGAGATCGGCGGCGGCCGCCTTCGCTTGCTCGACGGGTTGGACGGCAGCCGATTCATCTGGAACATAGCGCGGCAAAAGAATCGAAAAAGTTGTCCCCTTGCCGACGGTGCTCGAACAAAAAACGTAGCCTCCAGTTTGCTTGACGATGCCGTAAACGGTTGCAAGGCCAAGACCGGTTCCCTTGCCAACATCTTTGGTGGTAAAAAACGGTTCAAAAATCTTGTCTTTCGCTTCGGGCGGAATCCCGTAACCGAAATCTTCGACTTCGATTGCGACATAATCCTCAGGAACAAGCGACGGCTCGTTGAAGGTGCCGCAGTCCCGGGTCATGACATTACGCGTGCGCAGGATAATCTTGCCGCCCTCAGGCATCGCATCGCGCGAATTGACGATCAGATTGATGAGGACCTGCTCAAACTGATTGAGATCCGCCTTAACAAGCCAGAGATCGCGTCCATGACGCAGCTCGAGGGTGATTTTTTCGCCAACAAGCCGTTTCATCATTTCTTGCAGATCGGAGAGCAGGTCTCCTAATTGCAGCACCTGCGGCCGCAAGGTTTGACGCCGGGAAAAGGCCAGCAGCTGGGGCACGAGCGAGGCCGCGCGATTGGCGTTTTGCTTAATCTGATTAATATCTTGAAACGACGGATCGGTCGGGCGGTGATTGGCAAGGAGCAAATCGCAATGGCCGAGGATCGCGGTCAAGACATTGTTGAAATCGTGCGCGACACCGCCGGCAAGCTGGCCGATCGCTTGCATCTTATTCGGTTGCGCGAAATTGCTCTGCAGAGCCCGCTGCTCCGTGGTGTCCAGCGCGTAAATCGTGGCGCCGTTTCCGGCCTCTTCGCTTGCCGGCGCGAAGAACAGCCGCGCCGACCGGTCCCCCTTGCCCGCAAGGCCCACATCGACGGGCGGGATATCGAGACCGAAATGAAAGGAAGCGCCAAGCGCGGCATCGACGGTGGCATGATCCCTGGTCAAAATTCCCGAAAAGATCGAACACGCCGCGGCATCGGCAGATTTTAAGGCCTCAGGCATGAGGCGGGCGAAAGCCGCATTCCAACGCCGAATTTGTCCGCTCCTGTCTAGGACTGCGACCGCCATGGGCATTGACGCGAATAAGCCCGCAAGGCGCCCTTCGCCAACATAAAGATTTGCCACCTTTCCCTCGCCGGTCCCGCGCTTAAGTACAAGCGTGCGCGATGCCGAAGCCCTGCCGTCTTGTCCAAACGAAACGCGGTGGACCAGGCGCACCGGAAGGCATTGCTTATTCCGGCAGCGTAAATTGGTGTCGAATTGCTCGGTGCGGACTTCGCCAGCGCCGCCAGAAACGGAAGCGATAAGCGTCGCACAATCGCTCGCCGCGAAGTCCGTAAACTTAAGATTGCCTGACTCGGCGTCCGCCAGTTCGTACCCAAGCCAACCGGCAAGCGTGGCATTCATATAAGAAATGCCTCCAGTTGGGCTAAGGGAAAAAAATCCCGCAGGTGCATGGTCCAAAAAATCGATTGCTTGGCGCAAATCCTGAAAGACATTATCCTGTCCTTGCCTCTCGCGCCAAA
>CAYWHF010000081.1:0-1408 GCA_964457695.1 uncultured Methylocapsa sp. | reverse complement strand
GCAGCGGCTTCACCTCGATCTTGTACCAGCCAGCTTCGCTCTTGCCAGCAAGCTTCGGAGAGACACGTATCTCTTCTGTCGCGGACTCGTTTTCGCGTGCGGCTTGGGTCAGCCTGTAGATGGCCTGGGAAGCCTCCGGCGATTCGGCAAATAGCCTCTCGACCGGCGGGACGTACGAAAGTCCTCTTGCGTTCGAAAGGATAAAATAGGCCTCGTTCGCATATAGAATTTTGCCTTCCGAACCGGTCACGATGAGCCCGTCGCTGCTCCCATCGCAAATCTCTTTGCTGACGTCGTTTTTCGTCAATTGAGCGGAAAACCGGAAAACGCCAGTTGCAAAGAAGAAAAAACCGCAAATACCCGCGATCGCGAAGAGGGCAAACAAGGCAACGGCGATCTTCGCGCTTGCCTCATCGGGAAGAAAGGAGAAAGCCGCAGCTGCTGCTGTCAATAGTGCGGCCAAGATCAGGGCCAGGGCCAGGGCCAGGTTCACGCTGCGCCCTGCCCCTTGAAAATCCGCGTAAGCCTGCCGCTCGCTCATAAAAATTCACCCTGTTAAAAACAAAGCTGTTCCAATCACATGTGGTAACGGCGTCGCACGCCTTTCGCTTTGCGTCTTGCGCCGGGGGCCCAAATACGCTATGGGCTGCCGCGGCGCCTTCGCGCAAATCTCTTAACAAAAATTTACTCAGCCCGTTGCCGCCAAATCCACCTCTTTGGAGCGCGCTGCGCCGCTTCTTTCAGGAAGGAGCTGGCGGCGTTTCGATTATTCCGGCACGGGCGATTTGTGCCAGCTCTGCCCGTAAGAGCACTTAGGCAATTTTTATCCGCCCCTGCTACCGTAACAAATATATAGATTTTTGACTATTTTCATTAACCAAATGCTAGCCGGCGCGCCGTAGAGCGGTAACGAGCCAAAAAGACAGGAACCGGTTTTGCGCTCGCACAAGCGACGAGCGAAGAGTCGAGGGCAAGGGGGCGATTGGATGATAAGGCGTCTTGCTGTCTTTATTCTGCCGCTGATTTTTTCTCCCAAAATTGAGGAGTTCAAAATTGAAAGAATTTTTTCTCGCCGCGAACCCTTTCACTCTTGCGGCCGCGGCAATTGCCTTGGTTGCGGCATCTGCGCTGATTGTTTTCGTTAACCGCTCCGTATTTGGACGCCGTCTCCGGCTGCCCCGCAACGGCAGAACGCGGCCGGTACGGCTCGGAATTGTCGATGCTTTCGCCCTCGACCGAAGGCGCCAGCTTGTTATTGTGCGGCGCGACAACATCGAACATCTTCTCATGATCGGCGGCCCCAACGATCTTGTGATCGAATCCCAATTCATACGGGCCGAAAGCCACGAGCAACGCGGCTATCGCGACGGCAAATTTCGCGACAAGGAGCTGCGTGAGAAAGAGTTGC
>CAYWHF010000080.1:0-8788 GCA_964457695.1 uncultured Methylocapsa sp. | reverse complement strand
TTCCGCGCTGACGCGCAGGCGTCCGCGCGGCGTATATTCGACCATGCCGCTGGCGATCAATGACGCGACCTGGCGGGGATCAAGCCCGCGTCCGGACATGGCTTGAAATGCGGCCGGTTCGATCCCTTCCGAAAGCCTCAGCCCCATCAGAAGAAATTCGTCTCCCTGCTCCTCCGCGGACAAATAGTCGTCCTCGACCAACCCGTGCCCGTTGCTTTCGACGGCCGAGAGCCACGTCTCGGGATGGCGTTCCGCAGCCTGTGCGCGGCGCCCTTGCGCCGACGAAATCCGCCCATGCGCGCCGGGGCCGACACCGATATATTCGCCATAGCGCCAGTAAATAAGATTGTGCCGGCTTTCCGCCCCGGGTCGTGCGTGATTGGAGATTTCGTAAGCGGGAAGCCCTGCCTTTTCAGTTACTTCCTGTGTCACATCCCAAAGCGCGCGGGCGCGGCCTGGATCGGGCAAAGCGAGCCGGCCGGCGTCGCGCAGCCGCGCAAAAATTGTGTCTTCCTCGATCGTCAGCTGATAGAGGGAAATGTGGTCTCTTGCTCGACGGAGCGCCGCCTCCAACTCATGCTTCCAGCCTGCGGCCGTTTGGCCGGGACGCGCATAGATCAGATCGAACGAATAACGGTCGAAGATCGACGCCGCGAGTTCCACCGCGCGCAGCGCTTCGGCTGCGGTGTGACCCCGCCCGAGCATTTTTAGGTCAATATCGTTCATTGCCTGTACGCCAAGCGAGACACGGTTGATCCCAGCCGAGCGGAAGCCATAAAAGCGCTCTGCTTCCACACTGGTCGGATTCGCTTCGAGCGTAATTTCCGCGCCGGCCGCAACCTGCCAGTGGCCCGCTATTGCATCGAGTATGCCGGCGACAGTTGCCGGACTCATCAAGGAAGGCGTGCCGCCGCCAAAAAAAATCGAAGAGACAATGCGGCCGTTGGTCAATGCGGCGCGGTGCGCGAGCTCCGTCTTGTAGGCAGCGGCGAAGCGGGCCTCGCCGACCGGTTTTGCGCGCACATGGCTGTTGAAATCGCAGTAAGGGCATTTCGAAAGGCAAAACGGCCAATGAACATAGATGCCGAAGCCTGGGCTTTGTGTCGCGCCGATTTGCGAAGACCCTGCCATTTCCTTCATGCCCCTCATGAGCATCTGGCGGACACCTCGGCTCTTGTTATGATCGCTTATTAACGCGCGCGGTCAACCCCGCGCCACCTTCGCGATCAATTTCGCCAACGCTATTACGTTTTGGTTTCGCGCCAGCCTGCAAAATCGCAGATTGGCCCCGATTTGTTAACAAGGAGTTCACCACATTTGCCTAGTTTTCAGCAATGCCCGGGCGTTGCGTTTGGCCGCGGGGATATGAGTAAAGGTGCGTATTGAGTTATCTCCAGCCGCCGCCGATGCCGACGCCCGTTGTCGTCGTGAAGGATGTTGGCGGATTTGTTGCGGATTACCAGACCCAAACGGCGATTTACCGCGTCACAGGCCGTGAAGTCAGATTGCATGAATGCCGCTCCGCTTGCACGCTTGCGCTGAGCCTGCCCAATGTCTGCGTCTATCCGAATAGCACGCTCAAATTCCATCTTGCCTATGATCCCCGCAATCGTGTGGTGAACCCGCAGGTCTCGGGGCAGATGTTCGCCTCTTATCCGGCGCCCGTGCAGGCAAGGCTCGGAAGTTTGACGCGGGAATATAAGGTTTTGCGCGGGGACGAATTGATCGCGCTTGGCGTTCGGGATTGCAACGCTCCGAAGCCGAACGAGCCTCAGATCATGGTTGCATCGGAAGCTACCGAAAAGCCGCTGCGAGCCGCCGAACCGAGTACGAAAAAACCGCTCTTTGCGGGCATGTTTGACAAGATGTCTTCGGTCTTTGGCATAGGCGAGGTGGCTCCGGAAATGCCCTCGCGGGCGGCCTTTTTACCGCGCTCCGCGCCGGGGCCAAATGTGCTGCTTGCGGAGATACCAGTTCCGCCGCAGCGCCCTGGCGAATTCGGGCAGACAAAAGGTCCAGATTTTTCGCAGCCTCCCGGCAAGGCTAGTGCCGAGACGGGTGGCGGATCTGCGGAAGCGCAGCAAACCGGACCCTTGCACGCCAAGACGGCAGAGGCCCCGCTGACCGCGCTGCAGGCGCCGCCCCCGGCAGAAGTCTCAGCACCGGCACGCGCCGCCGCGCGGCAGCGGTCGAAACCGCACCTGCCCGCGATCATTACCGGCGCGCAGCCGATCCTTCCGCCACAGTTTCGGGCCTATGCAGAATTGGACCGGTAAAACGCAGCCGACATAAAGCAGAAAGTAAAAGCCAGCTCAAGCTCAAGCGGGCACGGCCTTCTTGCCGAGCAGGCTACGCCGCAGGAGTGCTTGGCTGGAGGCTTGCGCGGCGGCGAGCGGCTTTGCCGGTCCCTGCCGTAACGCTCCCGGTCCGGCCGTAAAATGCCGCTTTTTTTCCACGATCACCATCCTCGCAGCCCCATCGCGGCCCATGGATGTCACGATTTGCGCAGAGTTGCGCGAAGGCGCCATCGCCGACAACTCGGAACGGACGGCTTCGAGCGGCAGTTCCATCAGCGCCGCGGCGATTTCCGCCAGCTGTTCAAGGTCGCTGGTCAGCCCCCGGGCCGCGAAAATCGCTTCTCTGAGCGTCGGCGGATCAAAACGGACTTTTCGCGAGCCGTATTTGGTTTTCCAGACTTTCGACATGGCTAACCTGCCAATGCGGCGCGTTATTATTGCGCCGCAATAGATTATTTTGCAAGGCACCAAAAATCAAGGGAGAACACATCCGGCTGAAATATAAGTCATAATAATAAATAAATGTCAAAATATTTTTATTCTTAAAAGCGTGCGCGGTTCGCGAGGCGGGCCTTTGCAAAAGCTTGAAACGCCCGCGCCCGGTGCGAGAGGCCCTGTGAACCATCGGCGGGAATGCCGTGTTTTTCGTGGCCCGCCATCTCGCCAAAAGTCTTCGAAAAATCTTCGGGCATAAAAATCGGATCATAGCCGAAGCCAAGGCTGCCCCTAGGTGGAAACACCAGCGCGCCAAAAACCTTCCCCTCGAAAGTTTCGGCTTCGCCGTCCGGAAAAGCGAACGCCAGCACGCAGGCAAAGTGGGCTCTTATCGGCGCATGTGCCTTCGCCGCCCGGAGTTCATGCTCGACCTTTTTGATGGCAGCGGCAAAATCGCGTACCTCGCCTGCCCAGCGCGCGGAATGTATCCCCGGCGCACCATCGAGCGCGTCAACGCAAAGACCGGAGTCATCCGCCAGCGCCGGCATATTGGCACTCCGTGCGGCGGCGCGCGCCTTGAGAATCGCGTTCTCGCAAAAATTTTTCCCGGTTTCTTCGGGCTCCGGCAGGCCGAGCTCCGCGGCCGAAAACGCCTCGATCTCATAGGGCGCCAAAAGCTCGCGAAGCTCGGCATATTTTCCCAAATTATGGGTCGCGACGACGAGTTTTTCGTCTAGCCTTCGCGGCATCAGCGGATCGTACTTTTCTGCAAATCGACCAACGCCGCAATGCCTCCCTTGGCGAGCGCCAGAAGGCTCGCGAGCTGCTCCTCGGAAAAGACCGCGGCTTCGGCCGTTGCCTGCACTTCGACGAGAAGACCCGCTCCGGTCATCACAAAATTCGCATCGATCTCGGCGCAAGAATCTTCCTCGTAATCGAGGTCGAGCACCGCTTGTCCTTGCGTAATGCCGCAGGAGACCGCGGCGACATGATCGCGCAAAGGAAAATCTTTTATGATCGAACGCCCGTGCATCCATTTGAGGCAATCGTGGAGCGCAACCCAGCTTCCGGTGATCGCCGCTGTTCGCGTGCCGCCGTCCGCCTGCAGCACGTCGCAGTCGATCGTGATTTGCCGCTCGCCCATGGCCGGAAGATTGGTGACGGCGCGCAGACTTCTGCCTATCAACCGCTGAATTTCTTGCGTGCGCCCGGAGGGTCTGCCGGATGAGACCTCGCGCTTGGTGCGCGTATGCGTTGCGCGCGGCAACATGCCATATTCGGCGGTGATCCAGCCGCGTCCCTGGCCGCGCAGCCACATCGGCGGCTTATCTTCGAGCGAGGCCGTGCAGAGCACATGGGTCGACCCGAATTTGACGAGGCAGGAGCCTTCGGCATAGCGAGTGGCATTGCGCTCAAGTGTGACCTCCCGCATTTCCCCGGCCGCGCGTTTTGAAGGACGCATGAAAATCCCCCTTGGCGTGAAGGTCGCTTCTAGTAGGGGGAGACGGTTTGTGCAACCGGAACCACGTTTTGCGCTACGGACCGCAGGGGAATCGCGCATCCTCGCCGCCGCACACCCACCTGCGGCGTCGATGAGCCGTTATTTTTCGGATGCCGTACCTGCCGCGCCGTCTGATTTTTTCGCCCGCTCGGGAGATTTTTGCGCGGCTGTCCATTTGGCGTTCTCTTGCGAGACGAGCGATTCTATTCTTTCCGCAAGAAGCATGCGCGGATCCTTGGCGGACGCATAGGGGCCAGCCTTGGCGAGAAACAAAAATTTCTCGTGCTTGAGAGATTCGCAAGTATTTCGATAACCGATCCAGTTCGCGTGATATTGGTAGAGCTGCTGCAAACTTTCTAAGATGGCGATGAGAACGCCGAGGCCGCCAGAGAACCACTGGGTCACTCCTATTCCCAGCCATTCGCCGGAAAGCTTTAGTCCGCTGACAAAAGGAATCAACGCTGCAGCCACGATGACGATTGTTTTCTGCGTTAGAATGAGCCGGTTTGCGATGCCGTGCGTGTCGTACCATTCGATTTGCTCTTCGAGGCGCTCCATTGTGGGGCCAAAGTCGTTGGACATGGCGAGACGCTCCTTTTGCTTGGCGGGTTGAGTAGACATATCACGGGCCGTTAGCTAAGGCGCTGCCCGGCAATAGGCCGTTGCCATTTTTTCGGCGCGCGCCCTAGCGCAAACGCCTCATGCGATGCGGCCGAGCGCGAACGAGCAAATTAGCAATGCAGAGGGGGTGCGCACGGCACATGCAAAGAGACTTGCCTTCAATAAAAATAAGGTCTATAGATTTAATAGATTAATCGACGGCCCGCTGTTTCAATGTGCCAAGGAGACGCTTTTCCCGTGCTACCGGCTACGCGATCTCTAGCCCTCGTTGGGGTTTTGGAACGGCACATTGTACTGCCGCAGGGCGGAGCACCGTGGGGTAATCGTTTACGGCCATGGCGCGCCGCTCTGCGGAGCTTGTTGCTTGGGCTCGCGCTAAGCTGCGCTTCGCTTCCGTTGATGGGCGAAGAAATAAAGATCCTCAACGTCTCTTACGATCCCACGCGGGAGCTCTACGCAGACATCAACAGCCTCTTCGCTGAGCGCTATAAATCCCGCACAGGCTTAGTTGTGAGCTTTGAGCAGTCGCATGGCGGATCGAGCAAACAGGCGCGTTCCGTGATCGATGGGCTGCCGGCCGACGTTGTGACATTGGCGCTTGCCTGGGACATAATCGCAATCGAGCACGCGGGTCTCATCAAACCCGGCTGGCAGCAGAAACTTCCCTATAATTCTACGCCCTTTACGTCGACGGTCGCCTTTCTCGTGCGCAAGGGCAATCCAAAAAATATCCGGGAGTGGGCCGATCTCACGCGCCCCGGCGTTGAAGCGATTGTGCCGAACCCCAAGACGAGCGGCGCCGGACGCTGGGCCTTTCTCGCGCATTGGGGCGCTGTGGCCAAAGCTAAGGCGCACGATTTCTCCTCCATCCAAGGGCTCGAAGAAGCCCAAGCGGCGGCACAAATCGCGAAGGATTTTCCGGTTTATGAAAACACCGAAGCGAAAAGGCAAATCGAAAAATTCTACAACAACAACGTTCCCGTGCTCGATACCGGCGCGCGCGGCGCAACCGTCAGTTTCGCGCAAAAACAGCTTGGCGACGTGCTGTTAAACTGGGAAAATGAGCTTTGGCTCGCACGGCAGGAATTTGGCCTGGACAAATTCGACATCGTCTATCCGTCAACGAGCATATTGGGCGAGCCGCCTGTTGCCGTTGTCGATGCGGTCGTCGACAAAAAGGGCACGCGGGATGTTGCCGAGGCCTATTTGAAATTTCTCTACACCTCCGAGGCGCAAGAGGCAGGAGCCGAGCTTCATTACCGGCCGCGCGACGTCACGCTCCTGCAAAAATATTGCGCTGAACTGCCCAGGATCGAGCTTTTCACGATCGACGAAACTTTTGGCGGGTGGGAGAAGGCGCAGGCGGAATTTTTTACCCAAGGCGCGCTTTTCGATCGGATCTACAGGCCTTCCAGCAAATGACTCTGAATAGGGACGCGCAGCCTCTGCTGCCCTCTCACCGAAACCTCCGGGGCGCAAAGCCCCGCTCGTCGCGGCTTATCCCCGGGCTGCCGCTGACATTGGGTTACACGCTCTTTTATTTATCGGCACTCGTTCTTATGCCCCTTGGTGGATTGGTCCTCAAGAGCGCTCAGCTGAGCGCAGCCGAATTCTGGCAGACCGTCAGCGACCCGATTGTCGTTGCGTCTTTTAAGCTTACCTTTGGCGCGTCGGCGCTTGCCGCGACCGTCAACGGCGTCTTCGGATTGATTGTTGCCTGGGTGCTTGTTCGCGAGCCTTTTCCGGGACGCCGCTTATTCGATGCGCTCATCGATTTTCCCTTTGCCCTTCCAACAGCGGTCGCCGGTCTTACCTTCAGCCAGCTCTACCTGTCCGATGGTTGGATCGGCGGTTTGGGGCACCACATCGCGGGCCTTATAAATTCCCTCGCAGCTTTTGCCGGAGCCGGGCCCGTGTTGGCGGACAACGCTCTCTCTTTTCTGAATTTTCCTTATTCCAATACGAATGCGGGAATTGTGATTGTCCTGATCTTTGTTGGCCTTCCCTTCGTGGTACGGACCGTGCAGCCGGTCTTGCGCGATTGGGACACGGAACACGAACAGGCAGCGATGAGCCTTGGCGCCAATAGCTGGACGACATTCTGGCGCGTCATTTTTCCAGAAATATTTCCGGCCTGGCTCAGCGGTTTGACGTTAGCCTTCGCCCGGGCGATCGGCGAATATGGCTCGGTCATTTTCATTGCCGGAAATATACCCGGGAAATCGCAGATCGCGCCCCTGCAGATCGTCACCAAGCTCGATGACTTTCGCTATGCGCAGGCAACCGCAATCGGCGTCGTATTGCTTGGCTCTTCGCTTCTTATTTTGCTTGCGATCAATGGCCTTGAGTGGTGGGCAAGGCGCCATGAGCTTGGACATGCGAGGTAAAGCCGGGGCAGTGGTGCATTTCCCGATCGAGGTTTTTGATGGCAGGATGGCTCAATCAAACTGGAGGCGCCGCGATGCAAGGCCTGGCGGATCCAATGTCTCATCCGCTCATCCACAAAATCCTGGTCGCGGTGACGATCGGCTTTTTGACCCTCTTCATCGTCGTCCCGGTGGCAAATATATTTGTTCAGGCTCTCTCCAAGGGAATTGGTGCTTATGTTGCTGTGTTTCACGTGGCCAATCCGCCGGACGGTAAATCGCTAATCCCATCTGAGCGGCATAAGCTCGCCTTTGCGGGTGCTCAAGCCGCCAGAACTCTAAGCTCGGTCAGGCTTTCCGCCGGCATCGCGGCCATCGTTGTTCCGCTAAATCTCGTCTTCGGGCTTGCCGCCGCATGGTCTTTGACAAAATTCCGTTTCAAGGGCCGCTCCCTATTGATCGCGCTGATCGATTTGCCCTTCTCCGTATCGCCGGTCGTTGCCGGCCTGATTTTCGTGCTGCTCTTTGGCCGCAGCGGCATATTGGGCCCCTGGGCCTCCAATTGGACCTGGCCAGACCCCTTCTCTTTGCATTGGCGCGGCTTTGCGCAGGGCTGGTGGCCGCTGGAGTTTGCGCGCAGCTATAGCGGCGTTATTTTCACGCCAATGGCGCTCGCGCTTGCTTCGATTTTCGTCACATTTCCCCTCGTTGCACGTTCCTTGATCCCGCTCATGGAGACCCAAGGGTCTGACGAGGAGGTGGCCGCGCTGTCGCTTGGCGCCTCGGGCTTTCGCACTTTCTTTAAGGTGACCTTGCCCAATATAAAATGGGCGCTACTTTATGGCGTAATTCTTTGCACCGCGCGGGCGTTCGGGGAGTTTGGCGCCGTTTCGGTGGTCTCGGGGCATATCGATTCAAACGACACGATGCCATTGCGCATCGAGAAACTGTGGAACGAGTACAACAACCAGGCCGCCTTTACCGTCGCATCCTTGTTGACGCTGCTTGCGGCGGTTGCGCTCGTCCTTCAGTTGATCGCCGAGCGCAAAGGAGACAAGCTCGCGGTTGCCGCGGTCGAGGGAGAAGGGGCCATGCGATGACCATTGAAGTGTGCTCGGTCACCAAGACCTTCAACCGGTTCAAGGCGCTCGACAATGTGAGCCTCAAGGTCGAAACCGGCGAACTTGTCTCGCTGCTCGGGCCCTCCGGCTGCGGCAAGACCACGCTGCTCCGCGTGATCTCCGGCATGGACATGGCCGACATTGGCAGCGGCGCGATTCTTTTCGATGGCCGCGATGTTTCCGGCGATGAGGTCGGCAAGAGGCGTATCGGTTTCGTGTTCCAGCACTATGCGCTCTTTAAACATCTGAGCGTCTTCGAAAATGTCGCATTTGGCCTGCGCGCAAAAGCTTGGGGCCAAAGGCTGAAGGAGCGAGACATTCGCGCCAAGGTCGGCGAATTGCTGCAGCTTGTTCAATTGCAGAATTTTGCCGGACGCTATCCCTCCCAGCTTTCCGGCGGGCAGCGCCAGCGCGTCGCGCTCGCCCGGGCGCTTGCGGTCGAGCCTT
>CAYWHF010000079.1:1801-8794 GCA_964457695.1 uncultured Methylocapsa sp. | reverse complement strand
GCGCGTATTACGATCCCTATTCCGGTTACGGCGACGGCCTTTATGCCTACCCCGTGTCGGGAGTCGCCATATGGTGAGAACGATTTGAGTTGCGCCGTTCCCCGGACAGCATTTCTCGCCGACGCCAGAGCCGCCTAGCAAGAGTTGCTACGCGTCCATTCCAACGAGACCCTCGTGCAAAGGCAGCATTAAGATGCCAATAGCAATGGCAAGATTCGCGGTGCCAGCAGCTGCCGCAATTACGATGCTTATGGCTGGTTTGGATAAAGGCGCCGCGCAAGAGCGGCCCAATCCTGGGCCCACCTATTCGATCACTGGCGATCGCGCAATGATGTGCCGGATGGACGAGCACATCGACGGCCAGCTCGCCTATCTCAAAACCGAACTCAAGATCACGGACCTGCAGACCCAGCAATGGAACATTTTTGCCCAGGCTTTTCGCGCGGAAACGGAAAAGAAGGCGCAGCTCTGCAGGGAAGCGGTGGAACAAGCCCGGTCGGGGGGATCCGTAAACCTCCTCGACTCTATGAAGTCGACGGAAGACCAAATGGCGAAGCGGCTCGATTCCTTGCGCGCGATGCGCGCAGCGGTGCAGCCGCTCTACTCGATATTGACGAAGGAGCAGAGAAAGACCGCCGACGAAATCATGAAGAACGCGCCAAATTCTTGAGAGCTTGAACCGGCCGCGCTGGCCTGGCCGCTGACATGATTGTCGTCCCGCCGCTAATGCAAACGCCAGTAACCCATGCTTGAGATCATCGTCGAGGACATCACGAGGCTTGACGTCGATGCCATCGTCAATGCCGCCAATTCCTCACTGCTCAGCGGGGGCGGCGTCGATGGCGCGATCCATCGCGCGGCGGGGCCCGAACTCTTGGTGGAATGCCGTAAGCTCGGCGGCTGCCCTACGGGCGATGCCAAAATAACTGCCGGTTATAAATTGCCCGCCCGTTTTGTCATTCACACCGTCGGCCCGGTCTGGCGCGGCGGTGACAGCGGCGAGGACGATCTTTTGGCCTCATGCTATCGCCGGTCGCTCGAGGTCGCGCGCGAACATGGCGTGCGCTCGATTGCTTTCCCGGCGATCTCCACGGGCGTTTACGGATTTCCGCCAGAGCGCGCGGCGGTGATTGCGGTAAAGACCGTCGCAGCTTTGCGGCGACCCGGCTTCGAGCGCATTATCTTTTGTTGCTTCTCGGAGGCCTCTGCCGCACATCACAGGCGCGCTCTCACGGCCATGGACGAACGCAATCAGCCGTGAATTGCGTCGAACAAGGCCAAGGCGTCCTGGGAATCCCATTGCGCCGGCCCGGCCAAGGTCCCCAATTCGCAGCCGTCCTTGCCGACGAGAATCGTTGTCGGCAGACCCAAAAGCTTGCCCGCCTGTTTCAAGCTCTGGACGGTCTCGGCCTTGGCGTCGGTATAGAGCGTCAGATTCTTCGCGCCGACCTCATCGAGAAAAGCCTTGGGCCGGTCAAGCCGCCGCGTACCGACATTCACCGCCACCACCGCAAAATCCTTCCCGCCGAATTTTTCTTGCAAGCGGTCGAGCGCCGGCATTTCCAGCCGGCACGGGATACACCAGGTTGCCCAAAGATTGAACAGCACCGTCCGGCCTTTGAAATCGGCGAGACTCGCTTTCGCTCCTTCAGGGGTGGCGAAGCTAAGCTCCGGCAGCGGCTTTGGCCGCTTCGCGAGTGTCAGAGCGGCGATCTCGCCATGAACAAGGGGCCTTAGCCGCTTTGCCGTCTGCGCGGTCTCCAAGCATGCGGGATCGGCGGGGACGTCCTTGCCGCCCGGCTCTTTGCTCACGTATAGGACAAGCAAAACCGCGACGCCAGCCAAGGCCAGGGCCGCAAGGGCACTCCGGCGCCAAAAGGACGGCGCGCGATGCGGGCTTTGATCAGGTTCGGTCATAGCGAGGTTCGCTTTTTGAAAGAGCACACAAATATGAGCAACAAAATGTGGGGGGGGCGGTTTTCGGCAAGTCCCGCCGCCATCATGGAAGAAATCAATGCCTCGATCGGTTTCGATTACCGGCTCGCGCTTCAAGACATCGAAGGGTCGAAGGCGCATGCCGCCATGCTCGCGCAAACCGGCATATTGTCACATGCGGATGCTCAAGCGATCAGCCAGGGGTTAGACGAGATTGCCCGCGAAATCGAGGCAAAATCGTTCAAATTTTCGCGCGCTCTTGAAGACATCCATATGAACATCGAGGCTAGGCTTGCGGAGTTGATCGGACCCGTGGCTGGGCGGCTGCATACCGCGCGCTCCCGCAACGATCAGGTCGCGCTCGATTTCCGGCTGTGGATTCGCGATACGGTTGGCGCGCTCGATCGGCAGTTGCACGCCCTGCAATCGGCGCTTGCCCAAAAGGAGCTTGAGCATACGGCAAGCGTCATGCCGGGCTTTACCCATCTGCAGCCGGCCCAGCCCGTGACATTCGGCCATCATCTCCTGGCCTATGTGGAGATGTTTTGGCGCGACCGTCTGAGATTTCGCGACGCCAAAGCCCGCCTCAATGAATCGCCGCTCGGCGCCGCCGCTTTGGCCGGTACGTCCTTTCCGATCGACCGGGCAATGACCGCGAAGGCGCTTGGCTTCGATAGGCCGACGGCCAATTCGCTCGACAGCGTGGCCGACCGCGACTTCGTGCTCGAGACGCTGAGTGCCGCGTCCATCTGCGCCATTCATCTCTCGCGCTTAGCCGAAGAAATCGTGCTTTGGGCGGGGCCGCAATTTGGCTTCGTGTCCTTGTCCGACGAATTTTCGACCGGCTCGTCGATCATGCCGCAAAAGCGCAACCCCGACGCGGCGGAGCTGGTACGCGCAAAGGCCGGCCGGATCATCGGCGCGCTCAACGCCTTGCACATCGTCATGAAAGGCCTGCCGCTCGCCTATGCGAAGGATTTGCAGGAAGACAAGGAAGGAACTTTTGATGCGCTGCATTCGCTGTCGCTTTGCCTCAGCGCCATGAGCGGAATGGCGGCTGATCTTGTGCCAAACGCAAAGCGCATGAAGGCCGCCGCACGGTCAGGCTATGCTACGGCGACCGATCTTGCCGACTGGCTGGTCAAGACGCAAAAAATCCCCTTCCGCGAGGCCCACCATGTCACGGGCCGCCTCGTCGCCATCGCCGAGGCGCAAAAGAAGGGACTTGAAAAGCTGTCGCTTGCCGAAATGCAGGCGGTAGAGCCGCGGATCAGCGAGGAAGTTTTCCGGGTGCTTGGCGTCGAGAACTCCGTGCGCAGCAAAACGAGTTATGGCGGCACCGCGCCCAAAAACGTGCGCGCTCAGGCACGCCGCTGGCTGACCCGGCTCAAACGGGAAGAACCGGTGGATAATTGATGGCATCACAGCCCGAGTTGCAAGCGGATGGCACGTTCGACGGCAGCCATGTCCTCTTGGCTCAAGCGCCCGATCCTGTCGCGCAAACGGAGCTTGCTGATGGTGTTTTGTCGCGGCCATGGCGCGGTACCCCTCGGCGAGATCGCGCCGGTCACATGCGGGCGAGCGAGGTCGTTCAGAAAGCCGCTAATCCGGCCAAAGGGCATTATCATATATAGCTAAGTCCAAGAAGCGGGAGTTTTGGAGGGCCTTGCAGCGTACGCAATTTGCGTATATACGCAAATTGCGTACGCAGCTTGGATAGTGCAGCGATATGACTACCTCTATTGTAAAATTGCGAGAGCTACTTGCTCAGCACCCGACAGAAGATACTGCAAGGGGCTTGAAAGAATGGCGCGCGCAAAAAGGCTTCTCTCAAACCGAAGCAGCGATCGCGTTGGGAGTTCCTGTGCGGACGCTGCAAGGTTGGGAGCTGGGAAGACCAATGCCATATCCGCGGCTCCTTCAGCGGGCCACGAACATCTCTGTTCGATCGGCAGATAGATACTCACTTGTGCAATCCGATTTTCCGCGCGAATTCGCCGAGTTCATCGATTTTGTCGGCGGTACCAAGCTCGACGACGCAATTAGAAAAATAGAGACAAAGCTTGGCGCGTTGTCGCCAAGCACGCGTGCGCTCTTCGGTGACCGATACTTTTTTCAGGAACAATGCATTCGCTTCACTTATGGCTCTTCTCCCTTTCAACTGGATATCTCGGACCCGGTTGCAGTCCGAGCCGCATCCCTCATGGCGGGAATCAATCAAGTGAAAAGATCGATTTCACCAAAATGTGTTTCTCGACTCCATAGTATGGTGATCGGCAGTCTACGGTCAAATAGCGATATCCGGCGAATTGAACATGAAATTCGGTGCTCAACACATTATGGCCAAAAGGGGCTCAAGGTAACATTTGCTGACCTTGAGGGTTTGGGACCATTCGATCTTCTTGTCGAAACCCCCTCTGCATCAATCAAAGTTGAATGCAAGACAGTTAGCGAGGATACGGGGTCCCAAATCAAATCAGAATTAGCCGCTAATCTACTGGAATGCTTTAAGAAGACCGTTACGGAGCGACCTCCTGTCAACGAGCATGGGCTTTTCACCATGACACTTAAGAGAGCTGCCCGTGATTGTAAAAATCTGCCGCGCCAACTCGAAAATGCGCTCCGCTCGGCAACTGCACAATCTTATTTGACAGCAGACTTCTCTCTCACTTTTTCGCCGCGGCCTCAATGGCAGGCGCTCTTAAATTCGGAAGGTTGGGTTGATCCTCGGCAAATTAAGCAGGATTCGGACCTTGGCGAGTATGCCGGCATCATGAATTCCGCGGGCAACGTCATCGCATTCGACATCCGTCCTCACAAGACGTCAGTCCTGAGCCAACGCATCGTAAGAGCAATCAAGAAAGGTGCTGACCAATGCACAGGTGAAAAGCAAAGTGTCATATGGCTGCACTTTGTCGGCCTCGCCGAAGCAGAATTCAAGAGTTTGGCTGAGTTCTCTATCGAAGGGAAGGGTGCAGGGCTAAATGCTCTTGTCGCCAAGTCTGTGCACCCCTCCGCGAGCTCGACCGATCGGAGTCACGTTCATACCGTTCGGTTTAGCTCGGACGGCGGCCTCAGGTATCACCTGGCCCCCGGCGCCGATCTCGTCTTACGTCGGGCTGCTACCTTTGGAGGCATGTTATACGATGTGCCTAATCCCCTTTGCCGTTTGCCAAAAGTCGACAACCTATGATGGCGTGGGCTGGCTAAGGATTCCGGGGCGGAACGAAGTTTCGCACCTAGCCGGTGAGGCCGGAATCCGCGCGCAGGGCCAATACAGAACGCGCGGCGCAAATCGCATAAGGCCCAATATGGAACCTGCGGCGGGCCTCGCGAACGCTTCTTTTATCAGGAACAGCCTTGGTGAAAGATCAAATTAATCCTGCTGATCAAATTGTAGATGCAGGGCATTATTCCCCATCCCCGATGCGCCGCCCCTCAATGCACCAATCTTTCCAAAAGATCGCGCACATGGACCTGGTCGGATTTGTAGGTGCCGGTGAGTGTGTACATCACCAGATTGACGCCGCCGCGCAACGCGAGCTCATGCTGACGCTCGCCGCCTGGCGACAGAGGATAGAGGCTCTCGCCGTCAGAATCGCTTGCCCAGCCGGCCGCGAGATCGTTTGAGGTGATGAGGATCGGCGAGACGCTGTCGCCGGCACGCGCCGGGCGCGCGGCGCCATCGGCGGGCGCGGGCGGAAGAGCCTCGATCCATGTCGCGCCATTCGCGTAGCGGCCTGAAAAACCGTCGATGAGATAAAAGGTTTTAGTTACCACGTGATCGGCCGGAATTTGTTCGAGCGGCGGAATGTCGGCGCCTTCAAGCAGGGTTTTGAGCCAGTTGGCTTCCGGAGTCGGCGGTCCGCCAGGACGTGCTGCCGGAGCATCGCGCGTATCGAAGACGATCGTGCCGCCTTGCTTCATGAACTGGGCGGCTTTAGCGATGGCCTCGCGCGGCGGTTGCGGCCTTGTCGCGACGACCGGCCAGTATAGAAGCGGGTAGAAGCTGAGCTCGTCCCGCGCGGGATCAACCGCGACGGGATCGCCGGGGGTCAGCGAGGTGCGCCTCGCCAGCACGCGCGAAAGGCCGATGAGACCTTGCCTGCTCACCTCATCGACCCTTGCGTCGCCGCTTGCCACATAGGCAAGACGCGTTGTCAGCACCGAAGCGAGGTCGCGCTGAGACATATTTGCGGGAGCAGGATCCGCTTTTACGCTCGCGGGTTCCGCGAAAAGCCCAAAAAAGCCGAGGATCAGGACAAGGCTTGCGGTACGCGGCAGCTGCCGGCGGAGCCTGCCCGACAAAACGAGCGAGGCCAGCGTGTCGGCGGCAAATAATATGAATGCGAGCGCGAGCAGCCAGGGTTTGAGATCGTAAGGACCACGTTCGCGCAGCGTTTCGCGCATAAAGCCAAATGCCGAATAGTCAGCCACACTCAGCTTTTCCTTTGCCCCAAGCGCATTGACGGCAACCAAACCGTCCTTCGGGCCATAAAAGCCAGGCGGATGTTCCGGGCTGGCTGTGCCTTCGAACCCGGCTCCGATTCCCGTTGCGCCGGGTGGCGGCGTACCAAGAAGACCAAAGCCGTCGAGAATGCGAAAAGGCGCGAGCAGCGCCCCTTGTTCCGCCATCGGCGACGTAGCGGCCCCGTTTGCGGATTCACCGGACAGTGCGACAATCTTTTGCAGCATGCTAACGAACAGGCCCGAAAGCGGTAGATTGGACCAGGTGGTATCGGCGGTCACGTGGAACAATATAATAAAACCCTTTCCTTGGCGCGACGCGGTCACGAGCGGGGTGCCGTCGGACAGCTGCGCCCAGGTTTTTGCTGGAAGGCCGGGGTCGGGCTCGGCGAGAACTTGGCGCGTGACGGTGACCTCATCCGGAACGGTTAGGCCGAAGAACGGGCTTTGCCGGTCGAAGGGGGCAAGTTTCTTCGGCGTGTCCCAGGACATCGCGCCTCCCAGCACCCGGCCGCCGCGGCGCAGCCGGACGGGCACGAGATCTTCGGACGCTCCTGCAAGATGCGGGCCTGCGAAACGGACAAGTATGCC
>CAYWHF010000079.1:0-1791 GCA_964457695.1 uncultured Methylocapsa sp. | reverse complement strand
AATTTTTGAGATTTACATGCGCCTGACCCGGACCAAAGCCAAAATCGCCGAGAATCATGACCGCCACATGGTCATCGAGAAGCGACTGCACCGGGTCGGTGACGGACGGCCGCGCCTCCCTTATATCTGCGAAAGGAGACACGGCCTTCATGAGATAATAGGCTGGTGCGAGAAGCGGCTGGGCGACGTCCGCCGTTTCGCCGCTGACAAGGCCGACGCGGCGGCGGCGTGAACGTTCGTCGAGCAAAAACACCGCTCCCGCGGAACGCTCTCCCGCAATTTCGAGGCGTGAAATCTCGTTACGCAGTTCAACCGGCATTTCGAATCTGGCTTGCGCTTCGGTGGCGCCGCCAAAATCAAATGCCGCTTCTCCAATTTGAAGCCCCTTGCGATCGAGCGCGCGGACCACGCCTGTCTCTGACCCTAAAGGAGCGGGGCGAATCACCCGGACATCGAGATGGCCAGGCTGATTTTCCGCGCCGGCAAGAGCCCGTATATTGGCTTCATCCGTAACAAGAGCGGCACCGGAAGCAAGAGAAGCAAGCGTTTTTGAAAATTCGTGCGTGTGGCCGCCATCAAGCCCGTCTGCGATCCAAACGATCGCAAGCTTTGGGTGCGCGGCGGCAAATTTCTCAATTGAAGCTCCGAGCGCGAGCCGGTCAGGAATAAATGGCAGCGGTTTTAACGCCCGCAGGCGATCGAGTGCCTTGGCCGCATCCGCGGGAATGATGCCCCGGCCCGCATCCGAAACTGCAACAAGGGCAACTGGCTGCCCGTTGCGCTCTGCCGCGGCGATTCTGCTTGTGGCGGCTGCGATCCTGCGGTCCCAGCTTGGCGCTGCGGGCCAGCCGTCGTCCAAGACAATCAACAATGGGCCTGTCCGCGCCGCAAGCCCAGGGAGCGGGTTCAGCACCGGTCCCGCCATTGCAAGAATGAGGCACGCCGCGATTGCGAGACGCAGAAGCAGCAGCCACCAGGGTGTGCGCAACGAAGTCTCATCGCGCGGACGCAGCCCGAGAATGAGCCGGAGCGGCGGAAAAGGCACGAGTGCGGGGCGCGGCGGCGTAATCCGCAAGAGGAGGTACAGCAGCGGGAGGACCGCAAGCGCGGCAAGTACGAGAGGAAAATCGAAAGCAAGCGGGATTCCGGGCATTAGCGGTAAGCCCCGGTTTCGACATCGAGCCGCACCCGTAAAGCGAGCAAGGCCTCGGTGGCGGGCCTGTCTGTCCGGTGCAGAGACAAGCTCCAGTCGCGTCTGCGCGCGGCTGCCCCAATGGCTTCGCGATGCAAGGCGAGACGCTCGATGTAGGTTTCGCGGAATGTCTCCGCCTGGCCAGCGCGCAGCCGCTCGCGCGAATCGACGTCGATGAATTCGGTATTGCCTGCGAACGGAAAGGTTTCTTCGACCGGATCGGCAATCATGACGAGATGACCGCGCCCGCCATTGGCGCCGATATGAGCGATTGTCTCCGATATCAGCGCCGACTCCGCGAGAAAATCGCCGATGAGGATAGCCTGCGCGCCGCGCGGCAGGGCAAGCTGCGGGGGAAGTTCCTCCGGCACGTAACTCTCTCGATTTTCCTGTGCGATCAGAACCTCGGCGAAACGCTCGACAATGTCGCGGACCGCGAGAGCAGGCATAAGCCCAAGAAGGCCCGCGCGTTCGCCGCCGCGGCCGAGGAGCTCGGCGGCGGCCAAGCCGAGCACGAACGCGCGGTCGATTTTTGACTGCAAGGCAAAGTTGGACGAAAACCCCATGGAAAGGGAGCGGTCAAACCCAACCAAAACCCA
>CAYWHF010000078.1:7743-8802 GCA_964457695.1 uncultured Methylocapsa sp. | reverse complement strand
CGCGAGGCCTATCCGGGCGATGTGTTCTATCTGCATTCGCGGCTGCTCGAGCGCGCGGCAAAGCTCAATGAGGCCAATGGCGCGGGCTCCCTGACCGCTCTGCCGGTGATCGAAACGCAGGCAAACGACGTCTCGGCCTATATTCCGACCAATGTCATTTCGATCACCGACGGCCAGATTTTTCTTGAGACGGATCTTTTCTATCAAGGCATTAGGCCCGCCGTGAATGTCGGCCTTTCGGTCTCGCGGGTGGGCTCCTCGGCGCAAACCAAGGCGATGAAAAAAGTCGCTGGCAAGATCAAGGGCGAGCTCGCGCAATATCGCGAAATGGCCGCTTTCGCGCAGTTCGGCTCCGACCTCGATGCGACAACCCAGCGCCTGCTCGCGCGCGGTTCAAGGCTGACCGAGCTTTTGAAGCAGGGGCAGTTCTCTCCGCTAAAAATGGAAGAGCAGGTTTGCGTGATCTACGCCGGGGTCAATGGCTATCTCGATGGCTTTCCGGTCGACCGGGTGCGCGCCTTTGAAGAGGGGCTGCTTACGCTTCTCCGCGCAAGCCACGCCCCGCTTCTTGCAACGATCGCCAGCTCGCGGGATCTTTCCGGCGATTCAGACGCCAAACTCAAATCGATAGTCGACGGCTATGCGAAGAATTTCGCTTGAGCCCAATTCATTCCCGTAGAGGTAATGCGGACTCGCCATGCCCTCGTTGAAAGCTCTGCGCAACCGCATTTCTTCCGTCAAAGCGACGCAAAAGATCACCAAAGCCATGCAGATGGTTGCGGCGGCAAAACTGCGCCGGGCGCAAACCGCAGCCGAATCGGCGCGGCCCTATGCCGAGCGGATGGAGCGCGTTTTGGCAAACCTTGCCGCCGCAATTGGGACCAGCGGAAACGTGCCGGCACTCCTTGATGGCGGCGGGCGCGACGCCACCCATTTGTTCGTCATCTGCACTGCCGAGCGGGGTCTTTGCGGCGCATTCAATTCGTCGATTGCGCGGCTTGCGCGAGACGCCGCGTTGTCGCTACAGGCCCAAGGCAAGACTGTCAAAATTCTTTGCGT
>CAYWHF010000078.1:0-7643 GCA_964457695.1 uncultured Methylocapsa sp. | reverse complement strand
GACGTCTGCACCTTGTTTTATGCCCGATTTAAATCGGTGATTGCGCAGATCCCGACCGCGCAGCAGATCATCCCCGTTGTTTTCAAGGAGCTTGGCAAAGAGGCGGCGCCGGGGCCAGCTTATGAATATGAGCCTGACGAAGACGAGATTCTCGCTTCGCTTTTGCCGCGCAATATCGCAATCCAGGTCTTGCGGGCACTGCTTGAAAATGCCGCTTCCGAGCAGGGCGCGCGGATGAGCGCGATGGACAGTGCCTCGCGCAATGCCGGCGAAATGATCCGGAAGCAGACGCTTCAATATAACCGATCGCGCCAAGCAATGATCACCAAGGAATTGATCGAGATCATCTCCGGCGCCGAGGCGCTGTAAAGAATCGGGGTAATTCGACATTATGTGCCGGCTAACGCAGATTGCGAACGAGACGGGGACCGATAAAGGAACCGTGGTCGGAAATGCGCACGCCTATACCATCGTTTACGAAGCGTTGCTGGCCAGTCAACGTAATCTGCCCATTAATCTTATGGAAATTGGGCTTGCCATGCGCGGCCAGGTGTTTGGGTTCCTAGCAACGAGAATTGTCGAAGACGTCCCGTCAATTAAAATGTGGCACGAGTATTTCCCGAGGGGCAATATTTATGGTGTGGACATTTCGGATTGTTCCCGTTTTCAGACGGACCGGTTTCATTTTTACCAGGCGGATTGCGGAGACGCGGAGCGACTTGGCACGATCGCAAAGCAGTTATCTGATTCCGGGACGAAATTCGACGTAATTATTGACGACGGATCGCACGCTTCCTACCATCAACAAATGACATTTTTGAAGTTTTTCTCGCTTGTGAAGCCAGGAGGTTTGTATATTATCGAAGACCTGGATTGGATACCCATCCGGCTCGAACATAGCCTGCCCGCAGTTCCGCGTACCCGCGAGCTTCTCAGGCAAATTCTGCGCTATGGGCGGGTGGTTTCGGGCGGAGCGTTCTCATCGACTTGCTGGGATGTCGCTTTGGCCGAAATTGGTGGGATTTTGACTTTCGATGGCGCGTACCTTGAGGATTTGCGCCGCCGGTTCAACTTCTCTTCCAAACCAAGCGAAAACCGCGTGGTCGACCGCGAGCGATCCTCCACTTTTCTCCGTATCCTCAGCAGATTGAGATCAACTTTGCGGGCTGTGGCAGGCGAACCGCTATCGGCACATGTGGTTCGTTCAAAGTTGGCGGTAATTCAAAAACGCACATAAACGCAATAGATACTTGGTGGGAAAGTCTGAAAATGAAAAGATGCTGTTCGAAATGACCCCTGCGACGACATCCAATGAGAGGAACTGCCTCCGCGCGATGAACGACGCTGGCGAAATGATCCGGAAGCAGACGCTTCAATATAACCGCTCGCGCCAAGCAATGATCACCAAGGAATTGATCGAAATCATCTCTGGCGCCGAGGCGCTGTAACCGCTCAACAATCAAGAGGACAGAGAATGGCCGACGCCGCACCCAACATGGCAACGGGCCGCATTACCCAGGTCATCGGCGCCGTTGTCGATGTGAAATTCGACGGGCAACTGCCGGAAATTCTGAATGCTCTCGAGACCAGCAATCGCGGCAGCCGCCTCGTCCTTGAAGTTGCCCAGCACCTTGGCGAAAATTCGGTGCGCTGCGTGGCGATGGATACGTCCGAAGGCCTCGTGCGCGGCCAGCGGGTCGTCGACACGGGCGGGCCGATCACCGTTCCCGTCGGCGAGGAATGCCTTGGCCGCATCATCAATGTCATCGGCGAGCCGGTGGACGAACTGGGTCCTTTAGGCGCAACCGCGCGCCGCGCGATTCATCAGCCAGCACCGAGTTACGCCGAGCAATCGACCGAAGCGCAGATTCTGGTCACCGGCATCAAGGTCGTCGATCTGCTGGCACCCTATGCCAAAGGCGGCAAGGTGGGGCTCTTCGGCGGTGCCGGGGTCGGCAAGACGGTCATCATCATGGAGCTCATCAACAATATCGCTAAAGCGCATGGCGGCTATTCGGTCTTTGCGGGCGTCGGCGAACGCACGCGCGAGGGCAATGATCTTTACCATGAGATGATCGAGTCCAAGGTGAATGTCGATCCGCGCGAACACGGCGGTTCTGCTAAGGGTTCGAAATGCGCGCTTGTTTATGGCCAGATGAACGAGCCGCCGGGTGCCCGCGCCCGCGTGGGTCTCGCCGGCCTCACGGTTGCCGAAGAATTCCGCAACCAAGGCCAGGATGTGCTTTTCTTCATCGACAACATCTTTCGTTTTACCCAGGCAGGCTCGGAGGTCTCGGCGCTCCTTGGCCGCATTCCCTCCGCCGTTGGCTATCAGCCAACGCTCGCGACGGACATGGGTGCTTTGCAGGAGCGGATCACCACCACGACCAAAGGATCGATCACCTCGGTGCAAGCGATCTATGTGCCGGCCGACGATCTGACCGATCCCGCTCCCGCGACTTCCTTCGCGCATCTTGACGCAACGACGGTGCTCTCGCGCGCCATTGCCGAAAAAGGAATTTATCCGGCGGTCGATCCTCTCGATTCGACCTCCAGAATGCTGACCCCCCTCGTTGTCGGCGAAGAGCATTATGCCGTCGCACGCCAGGTCCAGCAGATCCTGCAACGCTATAAGGCGCTGCAGGACATTATCGCCATTCTTGGCATGGACGAACTTTCCGAGGAAGATAAGCTGACGGTCGCCCGGGCCCGCAAGATCGAACGCTTTCTCTCGCAACCCTTTCATGTTGCCGAAGTGTTTACGGGCTCGCCAGGAAAACTCGTGCCGCTCGCCGACACGATCAAGGGATTTAAGGGGCTCACCGAGGGCAATTACGATCATCTGCCGGAAGCGGCCTTCTACATGGTTGGAACCATCGAAGAAGCAGTCGAAAAAGCCCAAAAGCTTGCCGCCGAGGCGGCCTAATTTACGCCGCGAGATCCGGGACTGAGCGATGCCGTCCTTTCACTTTGAACTCGTTGCTCCCGAAAAACTTATTTTTTCGGGCGAAGCCGAAAGCGTGGTCGTTCCCGGGACGGAAGGCGAATTTACCGTCCTCAAGGACCATGCGCCGGTCATCTCGGCGCTACGGCCTGGAATGGTCGTGATCGAGCAGACAGGCACTGCAAGGCAGCGGCTTTATGTGCGCGGCGGCTTTGCTGAAGTAGCGCCATCTGGCCTGACTATACTCGCCGATCGAGCGCTTCCTTTGGAAGAAGTTGATGCGACCAAGCTCGATGCCGAGATGGAAATTTTTGAAGACGAATTTGCGCGCGCGAGTAGTGACGAGGCGCGGCGCGTTGCTGCCGAAAAGCGCGATCAATTGCGCGAATTGAGGTCCGCGCTCGACATTTGAGTGGCGCCAGGCAGGCGCGGCACTCTCCGCGGCCCGAAACGCTTTATGTGCGCTCAAAACAGAGCCGCGACGGCGTAAGGGGAAGAAACGTCAGAATCATTGTAGCGCCTGCACGGCGTCTGCCTGAAGGTTGCGGCCTTGCGCGGCATATGACGCTATGCCCCCGTTTCGCTTAGCTGCCGCGCCGGCAAGAGCCGTATCGGGGAGGGTAAGGATGTAGGCGTAAAGCGCAAGTTTCAGAGCGCCGAAAATGGCGATCCTGACGACAGCCAAAAGCGCGAGTCTGAGAATGTGCATTGGCGGTCTCCTATCCCGCCGCATACCCGTCTTATCGTACCCGTTTTATGGGCTTCCTGCGGATACTGATATGGGGAGCTCACGGCAGTAATGCATCCCATCGCGATCTGATTCTTAGAGCAGAAAGATTAATAATTATGTGAGGAACCACACATTTGGGCGGGCCAGCAATTTTGCGTTGCAATTGTCAGTGCAGGGTGCGGTGTGAATTGCGCCAAACAAAAAATTTTTGCAGTGCGACATCTTCTTGGAAATACATGGCGAGTGACAGGAATGCCATTCCTCAACCGAGCCACGCCTGGCGTTCCGGCCAGCTGGCGCGCACTTGGGATAACCGGCGCTTCGCCATTTACCGGACGCAAACGCGGGCGTCATACCGTTTGCGAACTTGCCCGATTTCTTGCTCTCAAGTAAACAGAAGACGTTTGATCCGTCGCTCAACCGCGAACCCGACGCGGTCGCTGGCGATGTCCGGACGGCGTCGAATGACCGGCCTATCGCGCGCAACCGCGAACACGGGCGGACGTCGTGAAAATGCGATTTTGGCAGATCGAAGAAAGGGGGCCAGATGGAGTTAAACGCGCTTTCGGGCCCTCTGGCCGAGGCGCCGAGCCTCGGCGCTTTGACTGCAGATGAACTGCAAGGGCTGGCCCGGATCGCCGAAACACGAAAGCTCCGCCGCGGCGACATCCTCGTGCGACGAGGGGAGCTTTCCGACACGCTGAATTTTGTCGTTTCCGGCCGATTCTCCGTCGACAGCGAGGACGCGGGGGAGCCGATCGCCGAAATCGGCCAGGGCCAGCCGATTGGCGAGATCGGATTTTTCGGAAAACTCCCGCGCACCTTTACTGTGACGGCTCTGCGCGATTCGGAAGTCCTGACGATCAGGCGAGACCGGTTTGACGAGGTCAGCGATGCGTTTCCTGGCGTTCGCGAAGCGGTCATCAAATCGCTCGCCATGCGGCTTGCCGAGACCAAGCCGCCTGAGAGACAAATCGGCGCGTCGCGCACAATGGCCGTACTGCCGGCAGGCCAAAGCGGCCATTCGAAACGGTTCCTCGAATTGCTGCGCCAAGTGTTTGGCGCAAACCAAAAAGCGGTCTTTCTTACCCAGGACATGATTGACGAGCATTTTGGCGGCACATCGCTGGACGATTCCACGTCGTCCAACTGGCTCAACGCGCTCGAAGCAAAAGCCGACGTTATTTTCTATATTGCCGATGAAACGCTAACCGATTGGACGGCGAAGTGCGTCCGCCAAGCGGATGTTGTCTTGCTCGTTGCCGCCGCCGCCGCAGGCAAACGCCTCAATCCATCCGAGTCCTTTGCATTTTCGCTTCACCGTCCGGTGGCGCGACGTCTTGTGATCTTGCACGAAGCGCGCACCGCCGTTGCGGCGCACACCAGCGACTGGCTTCACGATCGCGATGTTTTTATGCATCACCATGTGTCCCTGCAGGACGCAGACGACGTCGAATGCTTGCGCCGATTCTTAACCGGGTGCGCCGTAGGCTTTGTCGCTGGGGGCGGCGGAGCGCTCGGAAGCGCCCATCTCGGCGTCTACAAAGCCTTCTCTGAGGCGGGAGCGGTTTTTGACGTTTTCGGCGGGACCAGCGTCGGCGCCGCAATGGCAGCCGCGCTGGCGATAGGCTTCGACGCTGAAGACATTGACGTCAGGACGCACCACATCTTTGTTACGAACCGCGCATTCAGACGATTCACTTTGCCCTATTACGGGCTACTCGACCATAAAGGATTTGATCGGGCGCTGCACGCCGTATACGGCGACCTCCTTATTGAAGACTTGTGGAAACCATTCTTTGCCATTTCAGCAAATCTCGCGGACAGGACCGTAATGATTCATCGGCGAGGCCCGGTCTGGCAGGCGGTGCGCGCCTCCGCTTCTATACCCGGTGTGTTCCCGCCGTTTTTTACGCCCGACGGCAAAATGTTGGTCGATGGCGCTCTCGTTGACAACGTGCCCCTCGCATCCATGAAGGCGCTGAAATCAGGGCCTAATCTCGTGGTGGCGCTCCAGGAAAACGCACCGAAGGCGTATTTGGTCGACTATGAATCGATTCCCGGTCCGCGCGATTGGATAATGAAGGCACTAAATCCATATTCTCGCCGGCGATTGCCGCAGATACCCAGCGCAGTGCAAGTGATCATCCTCAGTATCCTTGCAAATAGCCGCCAAAACTTGCCGCTCAGCAGCGAGGATATCCTGATCCGCCCTGACCTCCCGAGTGGGGTTCAGTGGACGAACTGGGATCGGCACACAGAAGTTTTGACGTCCGCCTACAGGGGCGCCGTCTCGATGATTCGTTCGCGAACGACCGAATCTGACGCGGGTATTATGGCGGTCATTGGGGGCAGCCAAACCGGCTTGGCGTCTTGATTAGTCGACAAGCGCAAGCGGCGATGATCGCATTGGCGCTGTCGGAGCGCCTCCCTAGCCTGATGCGTGCCCGTTCTCTGCGGCTTAAGAATTTCCCGCGGCTATCTGCGCGGGGCTTGGCACACCGTCGCCAAGAAAAGTAGAACTGAAGGGGATCCATACCTTTTATCCAACGCGACCTGCGGGCGAGTAAAAACCATGCTGCTGCGCAAGGAGGGAGAGCGCGTTATCGCCATTCCCCAGCCGAGCCACGCCTGGCTTTCCGGCCAGCTGGCACGCGCCTGGGGCAATGAGCGCTTCGCCGCGCCAGTGCCGAAGGAGGAGGTTTGCCTTGCCGCCGAGCAGCACGACATCGGCTGGCTCAATTGGGAAGCACGTCCGGTCCTTGATGAAAGGACAGGCCTTCCGCAAGAGTTTTTTGCGCTGCCGCCGCAGAGGCATATTGCGATCTGGCGCGAAGGTGTGCGCCGCGCCCGCAGTTTTGGGCGCTACCCGGCATTATTGGTTTCTCTTCATTCCCATACGATCTACACGCGCCATTTCGAATTTGCTAAAGCGAGCCCCGAGGTTGCGAAGGCCGTTTACGCGTTCCTCGAAGGGCAGCGCCGCTTTCAGACACGAACAGCAACTTCTCTTCGAAACGATCCCAAAACCTGCAAGCAAGCGTCGCCCGATATGATTGAACATAACCGGCTCCTGATCGCGGCCCTCGACAAGATGTCGCTTGAGATCTGCTGGGGCGTGAAAACAACGATCAATATTCCCGAAGTACCTACCGGAAATGGCGAGAAAATTGGGCTTAACCTCTCCCCAGCGGAAGACGAGTCTCTCATTCTCGATCCCTGGCCTTTTGGGGCCGGCCAGCTCACCGTTCAGGCCGAAGGCAAACGTCTCGACGGGCAATTTTCCACCAAAAGGGAGCTGCAGCGCGCCCTGGGAAAGGCCGATCCGGTTCTGGTGAAGGCCATTCTGCGCCGCGCTTGAACGCGCCCGCTTAAAAAATGCTAAGACCGGCACATCAATGACCATAACGAATGCCCATGGCGCCCCCACTTCTGCTGTTGCAAAATATCTTGCTGACTTTCGGTGGAAAGCCGTTGCTGGAAGAAGCCTCGCTTTCGGTCTCGCCGGGGGAGAAACTCTGTCTCGTCGGGCGCAACGGCTCCGGCAAATCGACGCTCCTCAAAATAGCGGTAGGCCTCATCGAGCCAGATGGTGGAACAAGGTTTGTGCAACCTGGCACAAGATTATGCTATCTGCCGCAAGAGCCGGACCTTTCAGCCTATTCCTCAATACGGGATTATGTCGAATCGGGGCTTTTGCCCGACGGGGACGGGCATCGAGCCGCGGTTTTGTTGAAACAAGTCGAGCTGAGCGGCGAAGAGGAGCCGGCGCGGCTTTCCGGCGGCGAAGTACGGCGCGCGGCGCTCGCCCGCGCACTCGCGCCAGAACCAGATGTTTTGCTCCTCGACGAGCCGACAAATCACCTCGACCTGCCCGCGATCGAATGGTTGGAGGCCGAGCTCAAAGCCTGGCAGGCAGCACTTGTCATCGTCAGCCACGACCGGATGTTTCTGAACAATCTTGCCGAG
>CAYWHF010000077.1:7232-8843 GCA_964457695.1 uncultured Methylocapsa sp. | reverse complement strand
TGATTGAATGCCACGTCATATTGTCCCGTGTTTTTAGCCACGTCATAAAGGTGGGACCTCGGATAAATATAGAAGCGGCCCCCGCCAGGTTTGATATCTTCGACGGCGAACCAGGCGCCCGTCATTGCGCCGATATGCTCCGAGTCAAGATAATAGGTGTCTTGATGTGCCCATGTCGCCGGATTGCCCTCGAAATACATGCTTTGCAAGAGCTTGCCGGGCTCGCCGAAGAGCGCCCGCAGAACGGCTTGAAGCCGGTTTGAGGTAATGATATCTGCGCCAGTCTTGCGAAACTCGGGGAAACGGTTTGGATCTAGACTTTGAACGTTCAAATTCGAGTTGAGCATAAAGCCGAATTTCGTGTAGACATGGCGTTCCGGATTGGCAGTGGCCTGCCGGTAAATAAAACTATCCGAAGGTTTGACTTCCCGCTCGAAAATTGCGTAGGCGCGGTCGCATTCGTCAGGATCGATGAGCCCGCGAACGACAACATAACCCTCCCGCTCGTAATAGGAACGCAAGCCCTCTTCCTCGGACGCATCGAAATAGTCAAAGTCGTCTGCGGCGGCCTCAGGGATTTCAATTGTCTTTCCGAGCGGATCCTTGATCGTATAACGTTGACCGACCCGAAACGGGTCGGCTTTGATCGCACCGGCGTCGTCCAAAGGAGCAAATTCCGTCATCGCAAACTCCCCAACGTTTGCGTTCGCCCTCAAGACCTGAGGCGCGAGCAACGCAATATCGTAAAACTGTTTCCTTGCAGCCCCGGCAACCAAACTTGGGCCGTATCTTTGCGCCGCGGCTTGGCAAGCACGCCGACCAGCATATGGGACAATCGAATTAATCACTGCGAATTTATCTCAAGGACAAGCAGCTTGCAATGACTGGATGATCGAATTGGAGATTGGTTCCGCGGGCGTCAGGTCTGTTATATGACGATAATTATTACCCGTCTCAATTCAAACCGGTCCGCGTTAGGTCTTGCAAGGATTTGTTCTTTCGTCGCCGCATGAAGCGGTGGTCAAGCCCGGAGAACCGCGACGGCTTCATGACGCGTTCGCGTGCAGAGGTCCGCAAGCCGCGAAAGCTGCAAATGAGCGGGGTCTGTCTTGTTATCTTCATTACGCATGACCTTTAGCGCGGTAAAGATGAGGCCCGTGGCCGATCTGTAACCGGTCATCGCCGAGGGAGACGCAGTTGCATTTCTGCGCGGTATACTTAACTTTGCAGCTGTTCAGCTAGCCGGGTTCGGGCAGACGATAAATTTGCTCGGCAATGGTGGCGGCGAGATAGCATTTGGGTCTCGCTCCCTGCGCAGCCGTGCCGAATACCAAGCTGAAATTTTCCGGCGCGCCAGCTAACCTAAGAAAGATCCCATGTCCTACGATCTTATTGTCATCGGAACCGGGCCTGGCGGCTATGTCTGCGCGATCCGCGCCGCGCAGCTCGGCCTCAAGGTCGCCGTCGTCGAAAAACGTCCGACCCACGGCGGCACCTGTCTCAACAACGGCTGCATTCCATCAAAGGCGCTGCTTCATGCCTCGGAAAAATTTGGTGAACCAACGCAAGAACTTGCCGGTCTCGGCGTCCTCGCCCGCAAAACACAACCCC
>CAYWHF010000077.1:5415-7222 GCA_964457695.1 uncultured Methylocapsa sp. | reverse complement strand
AAAGCAACGAATGAATTGGCGGCTTTCGGCGTCGTCGCCGGAAAACCGAAACTCGATCTGCCGGTGATGATGAAACATAAGGATGAAACCGTAGCCGCCAATGTCAATGGTGTCGCCTTTCTCTTCAAGAAAGACAAGATCGACGCGTTTGTCGGTGTCGGCACGATCACAGCGCCGGGCATGGTCGAAGTGAAGGCAAGCGATGGTTCGAGCAAAACGCTTGAAACCAAATATATCGTCATTGCTACCGGTTCCGAGGCAACGCCGCTTCCAGGTATCGCGATCGACGAAAAGACCATCGTCACCTCGACCGGCGCCTTGCTATTCGAAAAAGTGCCCAAGAAATTTCTTATCGTCGGAGCTGGCATCATCGGCCTCGAGCTCGGATCCGTCTGGGGCCGACTCGGCGCCGAGGTGACAGTCGTCGAATATTTGGACCGAATTCTTCCCGGCGCGGATGGCGAGGCCGCTAAACAATTCCGGCGCATTCTGGAAAAGCAAGGGTTTGTCTTCCGGCTCGGTCACAAGGTGACCGCAATCGAGAAGGCGCCGTCAGGTCTCAACGTCACGGTCATGCCGGCGCGCGGCGGCGAATCTTTTACGCTTCCGGCCGATGCCGTGCTCGTCGCTGTTGGCAGGCGGCCTTTTACCGAAGGCCTCGGCCTCGAAGCGCTAGGCGTTGCCATGGAACATGGCCGCGTTGCGATCGACAAATATTTTGCGACTAGTGTCGCCGGAATTTACGCCATTGGCGACGCCGTGCGCGGCCCGATGCTCGCCCATAAGGCCGAAGACGAGGGAATAGCGCTTGCCGAGATCATCGCCGGTCAACACGGGCATGTCAACTACGCGGTCATCCCTTCCGTCGTTTATACCATGCCGGAAGTCGCCTGGGTGGGCGCGACGGAGGAAGAGCTGCAAGCCGATGGCATAACCTATCGGACAGGCAAATTTCCTTTCACCGCCAATGGCAGGGCGCGGGCGATGCGTCATCCCGAGGGTTTTGTGAAAATTCTCGCCGATGCGGCAACCGACCGGGTGCTCGGCGTTCACATCATCGGCGCGGGCGCCAGCGAGCAGATCGCCGAGGCCTGCGTGCTCATGGAATTCGGCGGCTCGGCGGAGGACCTGGCCCGCATCTGTCACGCCCATCCGACGCTTTCAGAAGCGGTGCGCGAGGCGGCGCTTGCCGTCGATAAACGCGCGATTCATATGTGAGCCGAATTTTGTCCCGTTCCGGGGTCAAATCGTACAAGACTCACGTTGCGACGGAGTTGGTTTCACAATCGTAAGCGATGGGCCAAAGCCTCTGTCATGCACATGACCAGAAAATGCGAGGGCTCCTGTGTTACCGGCCACGAAGTTAACCTGTCGCCAAGCGGTGTGTCGTTTGAAAAAATGGCACCAGCCAGCCACTTCTTTTGCCAGTGTCAGTGATCCCACCTAGGGGCTAGTGAACGCTCCAGGTTCCCATTTTTTTGGCGCTGGAAGCCAGGCGTTGCCGTTCCAGGCCTTGTGGTACATTTGATCATCGGTGCCGAGCCCAAAAATATCGAGACGATTGGTGCCCCAGGAGGCAACTGCGGGCGGGCTGTTGAACGCGCCTCCTAGAAGTTCCCAATCTGTTGCCGATGGAAGCCAGGCGTGGCCGTTCCAGCCCTTGTGGTACATCTGATTATCGGTGCCGAGCCCAAAAATATCGAGGCGGTTGCTGCTCCAAGCGGCAACCGCGGGCGGGCTGCTGAACGTTCCTCCCAGAAGTTCCCAAGCTGTTGCCGATGGAAGCCAGGCGTTGCCGTTCCAGGCC
>CAYWHF010000077.1:0-5315 GCA_964457695.1 uncultured Methylocapsa sp. | reverse complement strand
TTGTGGTACATCTGATTATCGGTGCCGAGGCCAAAAATATCGAGGCGGTTGCTGCTCCAAGCGGCAACCGCGGGCGGGCTGTTGAACGTTCCTCCCAGCGGTTCCCAATCTGTTGCCGATGGAAGCCAGGCGTGGCCGTTCCAGGCCTTGTGGTACATCTGATTATCGGTGCCGAGGCCAAAAATATCGAGGCGGTTGCTGCCCCAAGAGGCAACCGCGATTGCCGTTCTCATCATTTCAAACATACTCCTCTAAGGTTGTGGCGGCGCAATCCGGGCTGCAATTCCGAATTGCTGGCTGGCCAACCTGTCACATGTGCCGCACCTCCCCTATTCTGGGGACGTGAAGGCTGCTACCCCTGTTTAGGGGATGTGGAGGCTGCCATTTTCGTATACATGCGCAGACATCGCAGGGGGTTCGATGGGCGCAGTCGAGCATCTCAAGACCTTGTGCTGCCTTGGGCTGCCGCCCGAGAGCGCGATGATCGCGGTCGCGCCCCTGTTGCATGAGATCATCCCGCACGGCTGCTCACGCATGGCTCTCTTGGAGCCTGATGGCACGATCATCAGAGGCTACTCCGAAAACCCGGCAACGAGCGCGGTCCTCCGGGAGCACATGTGGAGGCTGATGGAGGATCCGGCCGGTATTGGGCCCTTGTGGCTGCCTTCGTTCCATGCGGTTGGAATAGGCTGGACCTTGCATCTGCAGTCCCGGGGTTGGTTTGATAGTGCCTGGTACCGGGAAATAGAGGCCCCGCTCGATTCCTGCTGGCTTCTTGACTCGATGGTTGCCGACGGCGGCCAAACCATCGCCAATGTGAACCTGACCAGACCGCGCAGCGCACGTCCTTTCACCGTGGACGACGTGCAACGTCTCGACCCGCTGCGCCCTTGGCTGGCGCATGCGTTTTGCCGGGCCCCGCTGCCCGGCGCTCGCACAAAGGATCAGGGCTCGTTAGCCGCGGCAGGAGCACCGGTACTAAGTGGACAAATTGTCTTGACCGCCGACGCAAAGGTCATCTTTCAGACAGAAAGTCTCGAATTCTTTCTACGAATTCTGACGGCGGAGTCAGCCAATTACACGCGCTATGTGCCAGTCAGTGATAAGCTGCCCGCGTCAATATTGATTCTTCACCAGCGCATCGTTGGCGCAGCGAACGGGAGTTTGTGTGAGCCTCCCCGGTTACAGGTTTCAACAGCCTATGGCGTTGTCAGCCTCGAGGCTAATTGGCTCATGCCTGCAGACGCAATGCCAGGGGATGTCGCGAAGGACCCGAAGAGCTGCCTAATTGAGGTGACGTTCGCACTTCGCGAACATGCGCTTGCCCACGCCGCGAGAATACTGCGCGAGAGCGGCGCCACGCCGGCGCAAATGAAGATAGGAATTCAGCTCGCTATGGGTAAGACGAAGCCAGAGATTGCGGATGCGCTTGATCTAAAGCTCACCACCATAGCCGATTTAACGAAAAAGCTTTATCAGACTCTCGACGTTCACAACTCAATCGAGCTCAGCACAAAAATTTGGCTGGGTGAAGGCCGTGACGAAGCACAAAGATCTGGCTTGCCGGCGCAAACAGCCTCGCGCCAGACAAAGCAAGCCAGCTACGCCACCTTATTTTCTCCCTCGTACAAATCGCTCACCCATTCCTGACCGCTTAAATTGAGATGTTGCGCATGGATTCGTCAATCTCCAGCGAGCGCCAGAGGCGCCGCGCGCCGCCAAAACTGCGGCTGTCGCATGCGCTCCCCCTATTCAGGGGATGTGAAGGCTGCTATTTTTGTGAATATGCGAACGCATCGGAGGGGTTTGATGGGAGCGGTCGAGCATCTCAAGACGTTGTGCTGCCTTGGGCTTCCGCCTGAGAGCGCGATGGTCGCGGTCGCGCCGCTGCTCCACGAGATCATCCCGCATGGCTACTCACGCATGGTTCTCTTGCAGCCTGATGCCACGATCGCCAGAGGTTACTCCGAAAATCCCGCGACTGCGGCGATCTACCGCGAGCGCTTGTGGCGATTCACGGACGACCCATCGAGTCCATGGGCCCTCTGGATGCCTTCCTTCCGCTCGGTTGGAATTGGCTGGACCTTGCATTTGCAAGGCCGGAGCTGGCTGGACAGAGCGTGGTATCGAGAAATAGAAGCACCGCTCGATTCCTGCTGGGTTTTGGATGCGATGATTGGCAACGCCGGCCGGACATGCGCTTTTGTCTATCTGACCCGCCCGCGCGGCACTCGCCCATTCACGGTGGAAGACGTGCATCGTCTGGACCGGTTGCGTCCCTGGCTCGCGCACGCATTTCGGCCGGCGCCCTCTGGCGGTGCTAGCGCCGAGGACCAAGATCCGTCGGCCGCGGCGGGTGCGCCCGTAGCGAGTGGCGAGATGATCTTGAGGTCTGGCGGAGAGATCGTCTTTCAAACCAACAGCGTCGAGTTTTTGCTCAATAGAGTTCTGGCGGGCGAGCGCGGCAATTATTCGCACCGTACGCCTGCCGGCGATAGGCTGCCCTCGCCAGTCCAGATGCTAATCCGGCGAATCGTCGGCTCCGCAAACGGAATTTTGGGTGATCCGCCTCGCATGCAAGTTTCAAATGCGTATGGTGTTGTCACGCTGGAAGCAAAATGGCTAGTGCCGAAAGGGGCGGCCCCCGAAGATATCGCAAACCCAAAGAGCTGTCTCATCGCGGTGACAATTGAACTGCGCGAGCATGCCATTGCCCATGCGGCCCGCGTCTTGCGCGAAAGCGGCGCGACACCGGCGCAAGTCAAGATTGGCATCCAACTCGCGCTCGGCAAAACGAAGCCCGCTATCGCCGATGACCTTAGCATCAAGCTTTCCTCGGTCGCGGATCAAGCCAAAAGCCTTTATAAGACTCTCGACGTCCACAACTCAGCCGAGCTCGGCGCAAAAATTTGGCTGGGCGCAAGGCCAAGCGAAACGCCCAAATCTCTCCCGCCCCACTGGGTGATCGAGACCAACGCGGCTTTACGCCGTAAACGTACAGCTGCGCATTATTGACAATCGTAGACGACGAGCTGCGCGCCGTGGCGCGCGCAGACGAGCTTCGGTCTGCGCCGAGCAACGACCCTCCGGCGCTTTTGCCGGAGCGAGCTATGGTCAGGCCCAAACGCTCACATGTCGGTACGGCGAACCTTCAGGGACAGACCTTGACGTTTCTGGCCACATAGTCCGCGCCATCGTAAGTTTCGTGCTTTTCCATCCAGCAGTGCCGAGGAACATGACGTGGAGCTTGCACATAGACCGGAACAGCGACGTATTTGACCCGGGGCTGCGGGGGAGGCGGCGGCGGATGGTTTGCCGCTGCTGCCCCGACAATGGCCCCGGCTGCCAGTCCGCCGAGCACCCCGGCTACGACTGCGCCGCCGTTGCCGGCGTTGGATGGAACAGAGACCGAAAGCAACGACGCCAACGCGACGCTTAGCGTAAGACCAGTCCTAAAGAGATTCTTTACGCTTCCTTTTCCAGCGAATGTTCTATTCATAATCATTCTCCTTGCCTCGAAATAGAATTGGCGATCTGCCGGGGCTTACCAAAACCTTGCTGACCTCCTCGCCCTTCGGCATTTCGCGAACGCGTCCGGCTTACCGCACGCAAAAGGCCCAGTATGTGTTCTACGGCACAGTTCATTAATCATTAATTCACCAAAGGAAGATTTGGGCGCATGAGTCATACTCCGCAGTCCGGCTTTTACGGGCGCAGGACCGGCGCACCTGTTGCCATCATCCAATCTCTCGTCCGCTGTTCAGGGTCGCTATTGCGTGCGATATCGGTGACGGCGGCGGCGCTGTTGGCGCCTGCTTCAAGGACGGCATGTGCGCGTTCCAGCGTGATCCCGCCGATCGCAACGAGGGGGATTTTGCCGATTTTCTTCTTCCATTCCGCGATGCGCGGCAGGCCTTGCGGGGCAAAGGCCATTTGCTTCAGGATCGTCGGATAGATAGGGCCAAGCGCGATATAATCCGGCGCGAGGGCCAGCGCGCGGCTGAGCTCTGCGTCGTCATGGGTGGACACGCCTAAGCGCAGACCGGCGCGCCGGATTGCGGGAAGATCGGCCGTATCGAGATCGCCCTGCCCCAGGTGGATGAAATCGCAGCCTAGGTCGATCGCCTGCTGCCAATAATCATTGACGATCAGCTGCGCGCCGTAGTACGCGCACAGCACTTTCGCTTTCTCGATCTCCGCGCGGATTGTTGTCTCCGGCCGGTCCTTGATCCTCAATTGCACGAGACGGACGCCGCAAGGCAAGAGCCGCGCGATCCATTCAACACTGTCGACGATCAAGTAAAAGGGATCAAGCACTTGCGAGATCGCCGAACGGGCGCCCGATCACCGGCGTCGAGGGCGCGGCCATGTCGCGCGGCGCGATCAAATCGGCGAGATAACCAAGCCGCCCGCCCTCGACCGCATGCGCAAAGGCGCGGGCCATTTTTACGGGATCGCCCGCCTTGGCAATCGCCGTGTTGGACAACACAGCGTCAAAACCCAGCTCCATTGCGGCCGCTGCATGGGAAGGCGCACCGATACCGGCATCGATGATGAGCGGCACGGTTGGAAAATGCGCGCGCAGCGTTTTGAGCGCATAAGGATTGTTGAGACCTCGCGCGGAACCGATCGGCGAGCCCCAAGGCATCAACACCTCGCAGCCCGCGCCCAAAAGCTTCTCTGCCGCAACAAGATCCTCGGTGGTGTAGGGAAAGACGTTAAATCCTTCGCCGGAAAGTATGGAGGCTGCCTCGACAAGGCCAAACACATCCGGATGCAGAGTATCTTCCTCGCCGATGACTTCCAGCTTGATCCAGCTTGTGTCAAAAACCTCGCGGGCCATCTCTGCCGTGGTGACGGCCTCTTTGACGGTCCGGCAGCCCGCGGTATTCGGCAAAACCCGCACGCCCAGCTCTCGGATGAGAGACCAAAATCCCTCGCCTGCGCGGCTTCCGCCCGCTTCGCGCGCTTTTCTTCCTGCAACTTCCCGCTGCCCAGAGGATCGACGAATGCCGTGTCGGCGCCGTCCCCCTTCCGCCACCCGGCGCGAACGATCCGCAGGTAACCACCCTCACGATCCCCGAAGCGCGGAGCGACGGTGTCGAAAAGCCTGGTGACTGCCTCCTTGGTCATCAGGTAGGCGCCGGCCTGGCGGCGCGCGGAAAGATCGCCGCGCTTGCCCAGCGTGATCATCCTTTCCACCAGTGGCCGCAGGGCTTTGGCCTTGGGCACGGTGGTCTCGATACGCTCCTCGACAATGAGCGAAGTCACCAGATTCCGCAGCAACGAGCGGCGGTGGCTGGTGTTACGTCCCA
>CAYWHF010000076.1:0-8863 GCA_964457695.1 uncultured Methylocapsa sp. | reverse complement strand
TTAGCGGCGAGTTCTCGCCGATATTGCGATCGAAAACCTCGCCGTAGTTGCCGACGAGTTTTATGATGCGATAGGCCCAATCGGAGTCGAGCCCCATCGCTTCCCCAAAATTGCCTTCAAAGCCGAGCAGGCGCCGGATCTCCGGGCTGTCAGACTTCGCCTTTTCATCGACATTCTTCGATGTGACACCAAGCTCCTCGGCGTTGACCATGGCAAGACTGACCCATTTCACGATATTGAACCAATGGTCGTCGCCTTGCCGCACCGCCTGCCCGAGCGGCTCCTTGGAGATGATCTCGGGCAGCACGATACTGGCATTGGGATCGGCGAGCGCCATGCGTCCGGCATAAAGAGCCGACATGTCAGCCGTATAGACCTGGCATTGCCCGCTGGCATAGGCCTTTATTGCTTCGTCCGCCGTGGCGAAGGCCGCGGGCTTATAGGTCATGCTGTTGACTTGAAAAAAATCCCCGAGATTGAGCTCCGATGTCGTGCTTTGCTGCACGCAAATTGACGTGCCGGAGAGTTCCAGCACCGAGCTGATATTGAGTTTTTTGGGCACCATGAACCCCTGGCCGTCGTAGTAAATGATACCGGCAAACAGCAGGTCCTGACCTGCTTCGCGCGAAAGCGTCCATGTTGCGTTGCTTGCCAAAACATCGATTTGGCCCGACCGCAGCGCCTGAAACCGGTCCTTTGGCGAAAGCGGAACGAATTTGACTTTCCCCGCATCGCCAAAGATCGCGGCGGCGATCGCGCGGCAGAAGTCGACGTCGAACCCGGCCCAACGGCCGTACCCGTCCGGCAAACCGAAGCCGGCAAGCCCAACACCGGATCCGCAAACCAAGAGGCCCCGTTTCTTGACCTCGGCGAGCGTTCCGGCAGCCGCTCCCGTCGCAAAGATGAATAGAGCCGCAAACGCCAAAACGATTTTTTTGACCATAAGTTGCTTCCCAAAAGGTTCGCGGGAATAAGAACGCCGGGGCGGGGAGATTGCAACCGGACGGCCGGCTTTTCAATGCCGGGGTTGACGGCACGTGTATCAAAATCGCAGTTTGCGGCGCAGATTTGACCGGAGACAAAATGACAAAAACCACGCCTCGCGACCGTATGGGTTTAAAAAACCGGACAAAATTGGTGCATGCCGGGCGCCGCCCCAGCGAACAGCTGGGCTTTGTCAATACGCCCGTCTATCGCGGCTCGACGGTGCTTTTCCCCACAATGGAGGATCTTTACGCGCGCAACGCCCAGTTCTCTTATGGCACGGCGGGAACACCCACGACCGAGGCCTTGGAAAGCGCCTGGACGGAAATTTGCGGCGCGGCGGGAACCGTGCTTGCGCCAACGGGACTTGCGGCAGTTACCTTGGCGCTGCTTACCGCCGCCAAATCCGGCGATCATATTCTCGTGGCCGACTCGGTCTACCGCCCATCGCGGCACTTCTGCGATACAGTCTTGGCCCGCATGGGCATTGAGACCAGCTATTATGATCCGGCACTTGGCGCGGCAATTGAATCCCTTATCCGGCCGAATACAAGCGTCATCCTCCTTGAGTCGCCGGGATCGCAGAGTTTCGAGGTCCAGGACGTCCCGGCGATCGCCGCGCTTGCCAAGTCCAAGGGAATTTGCACAATTCTCGACAATACCTGGGCAACGCCTTTGTTTTTTCCGCCACATGCGCGCGGCGCGGATATGGCGGTTGAGGCCGGGACCAAATATCTCTCCGGCCATTCCGATTTGCTGATCGGCCTTGTGTCCGCCAATGCGGATTGGTTCCCAAAATTGCGTGCCACTTTCGATGCTTTTGCGATGTGCGCCGGGCCGGAGGATGTGTTTTTGAGTTTGCGGGGTTTACGCACCCTTGATCTGCGGCTGCGGGAGGCGGAGCGGCAAGCACTCGGCCTTGCGCATTGGCTCAGCGAGCGCAAAGAGGTCATACAGATGCTGCATCCGGCGCTTCCCTCCTGTCCGGGGCACGCGTTTTGGAAGCGGGATTTTTTGGGATCGTCGGGCCTATTTTCAGTGCTGCTTGCGCCCTGCTCGCGCGCGGCGCTCGGCTCCATGCTCGACGGGCTAAAACTCTTTGGCATGGGCTATTCTTGGGGCGGCTATGAAAGCCTCGTCATTCCGTTCGATTGCCGCAGCTATCGCAGCGCAACGGCGTGGAATCCCAAGGGCCCCGCGCTGCGCTTTTCCATCGGCCTCGAAGATATCGAAGATCTGAAGGCGGATCTCGATGCGGGATTTGCGCGATTGCGCGCCGCTTCCTGAGACAGTGGGGCTTGCGGGTTCACCGGCCGCGTTCCAACAACAGTTTGGCGATCCCGGCGCGCAGATCGCCAATGCCTTCTCCGCTGTGCGACGAGGTAAATATGGGCCTGGGGAAGGCGGCGGGATGTTTGGCGATGAGGCCATAGGTGGCGGCAACCCGCGCTTCCCGGTCTTTTGCGTTGACTTCGTCCTTCTTCGTCAGCACGATCTGATAGGATACACCCGCCCGGTCGAGCAGATTCATCGTCTCGATGTCTATGGGTTTTGCCTCATGGCGGCCATCGATCAGAAGCATGACGCGCAGCAACGCCGCCCGGCAACGAAGAAAATCGCTTGCGAGCCTTGCCCAGGAATCGGCCAATGCTTTTGAGGCCGCAGCATAGCCGTAACCCGGCATATCGACGAGACAAAGCTCGGGGCGCTCTGAGCCGCCGCCGAGGACAAAAAAATGCAGCGCGCGCGTGCGCCCCGGTGTGCGCGAAATGCGCGCCAGCGACTTGCGCGCTGTCAACGCATTAAGAAGCGAGGATTTTCCGACATTGGACCGCCCGGCGAAGGCGATTTCCGGCGCAACCGGACTTGGCAATTGCGCCGCATCCGCCGCTGCCCAAACAAACGCACATTCCCGCGCGAAAAGTTTCCGGCCCAGCTCGAAATAATCTGGCGGAGCACTCGCCAAATTTTCCATGCTCCGCGGCCCCGCTGGCTCAGGTTGTCGCTTTCTTGCGGAACATGCCGACCAAATTGTCCCAAAGTTCGATCTTGGCGCCCGCCTTCTTCATCATCGCCGCCTGCTGAACGACGGACAAAAGATTGCTCCAGCTCCAATAGATGACAAGGCCAGAGGCAAAGCTGCCGAGCGTGAAGGTGAAAACAAACGGCAACCAGGCGAACGCCTGCTTTTGAATCGGATCGGTCGGTTCCGGGTTCATCTTCATCTGAATGAACATGGTGAAGCCCATGACGAGCGGCCAAACTCCGATCACTAACCAGGGGCCAAAGATTGGAATCTGCGTCGGATCAAAGGGAATGAGACCGAACAGAGTGAAGATATTGGTTGGATCGGGCTGCGAAAGATCCTTGATCCAGCCGAAAAACGGCGCCTGCCTCATCTCGATTGTTATGACAAGCACCTTGTAGAGTGCGAAAAACACCGGGAGTTGTACCAGCAGCGGCACGCAGCCAGAAAGGGGACTGACCTTTTCGCGCTTATATAGCGCCATGGTCTCCATCTGCTGCTTTTGCTTGTCGTCGGGATAGCGGTCTTTGATCGCGGCGATCTGCGGCTGCAATTTCTTCATCTTGGCCATCGCCACAAAGCTGCGATTGGCGAGGGGAAAAAGGAGTCCCCGGACCAGAACGGTGATGATCAAAATCGCCACGCCAAAATTGCCGACAAAATTGTAAATGAAGTGGAGCAAGCGGAACATCGGCTTGGTAATAAGATAAAACCAGCCCCAGTCGATCAGGAGATCGAATTTCTCGATACCCAAACCATTTTGATATTTATCGAGCGTGTCGACTTCCTTGGCGCCGGCAAAGATCCGGGTCGTGAATTCACCTGTTGTTCCGGGCGCAATTGTCTTTCCTGCCGTTCCAACATAGCCCGCCTGGTAAATCATGGGCGAACCGCCTGAGCCGGAAAAATTCGCTTCCACGGCTATGCTCTGATCGGGAATGACAGCCGAAGACCAATATTTGTCGGTAAGGCCCAGCCAACCTCGGGTGCCGGCAAAACTCTTTGAGGCGTGTTCCTCCTTTTCGATATTGTCGTACTTTATTTGCTGAACGCCGGAATCGCCGATAATACCGACGAAACCTTCATGCAGGCGGGAAACGCTCGCCTCCGCGGGCCGGCCGTGGCGTTTGACGAAGGCATAGGGGTGAATTGCAGCAGGCTGCGCAGACTTGTTTTCGACGCTGTCGGTAACCGTAAACATGTAACGATCATCGACTGCGATCTTGCGGCGAAAGACGAGGCCCTGTCCATTGTCAAAGGTAAGGGTCACGGGCGACTTTTCGGTGAGCGTGTCGCGATCGGCTTGCCACAAGCTGTCCGCTCCTGGCAGCGCGACAGAAGCGCCAGGATCGGGAATGTAGCCCCATTCGGCATAATAAGGATAAGGCGAACCTAAGGGGGAGAGCAGGATAATGTTCGGGCTCTTGGGATCGACAGTCTCGCGATAGTCCTTAAACGACACGTCGTCGAGTCGCGCGCCTTTCAGCGCAATCGATCCATAGATTGCGGGGGTATCGATTTCAATGCGCGGGCTTTCGGCCAACGCCTCCTCGCGCGACATTGTTGCCACAGGGGTCGCCACCACAACCGGGGCATTGGATTGCGATCCTTGCGGCTGCACCGGCTGGGAATTGCCCGCCGGCTGCTGTCCGGGTGCAGGTGCATTTTGTGCCTGGCGCGCTTGCATTTCGGCCTGAATCTGACGCTGTTTTTCGAACAGCGGCGCGGCGTAAAACTTGTCCCAGACGAGAACGACGACCATCGATAGAAAGGTCGCGATGATGATGTTCTTGGTGTCTTGGCTCATCTTTGAGATGTCCTGCCTGTTGCGCTGCCGTGCCGCGTATTTCCCGTGCCGCGCGCCGTTACCGTTAGACAATCCGGGGTCCCTGCCCTGCCGAGTGCCCGCGCGAGCTCCTCCTGCAAGGCGGAAAACGCCAAGCCGATCGCCTCGGGCCGGGCAACGATTACATAATCATAGCCGGGCCGCGCGGGAAGCGGGTCAATGAGCCGCAGCGCTTCTTTCAGGCGCCGGCGAATCCGGTTGCGCCGGACCGCGCCTCCGCAATGTTTACTGACCGTAAAGCCAAACCGCGGCTGTGCATCCGGTAACCCGCCATCCGCAAGGAGAAGGGTCTGAGCCTGCCCGCTTTGGTTTGAAATTGCAGTTGAATCGCCTGCCAAGCGCGAGTTTGGCGCTTCGGCTTTATGCGGCGCAGGACGACGCGGCACCGCTTGCAAGACAAATCCCCGGGCATGAGCAGACTTTCCCAGCCGTGCGCGCAAAAAGTCCGCTCTCCGTTTCAATCGCAATGGTGCTTTGGCCATAAGAATTCCCGGAACCCCGTTGGAGCGCGCTATTACGGCTTGGGCACCGCCCGGCTCTGGCAAAAACTTAAATCCATGTGACGAAATGCTCATTCTTCTGCGTCAAAATTACCGTTTCGTAGCGAGCCGGCATGTCTATGGAATGGCATGGCTCAGCGCGGGAAATCTTAGAAAAGTAAGGAAAGCCCCCGCCTCTCGAACCGGAACCCTGGTTTTCCAGTATTGCGCGGCAGATCCAAACGGGCGGAAAAATTTCTTCGAAGCATTTATGCCGAAAGCCGTTTGCGGCCCCGCACGCGCCGCGCGGCAATTACCTTGCGCCCCCCGGCGGTGGCCATCCTCGCGCGAAACCCGTGCCGGCGCTTGCGCACAAGCTTGCTTGGTTGGTATGTCCGCTTCACCACGCAGCTCCAAGTATCAAGAAGGTATTACCGCTGCCCGAAAGTTTGCCCCTTATAGGAGCAACCGTCAAACCAAGTCAATTCGGGGCGGATTCCGGTTTGCATTTCGGCCTACAGCCCTTTGCCGAAATTTAGGTCGGAGCTCCCCTTCACGGCCATGTCGAAGCTCAGGGCACGAAACAAAACCTGACCCCGGGGCGCGCTGACGTCATTGAGTTGGCTTGAGCGAGCGACCGCACTTCACCATTTGCGGAATTCAAGCTGAATCACTGCCCAATTCGGCGAATTGGCGGAGAACGACAGCCGAAAATCGCGTTTGGCTCAACGCGTTCGGCTCAAAATGTGCTAGAGACCCCTTTTCCAACCATACGGCATCGCTGAGCCAAAATCTTCGGATTTCTGCCATCGACTACAATCCGGTACGCGCGATCGCTCTCGAGGAGGGTTTGCGCTTTCGGGAACATGAATGCGGCACGTACCGACGACACCGCCGATTTGCACGACCCATCCGCGGGCGAGGCTTCTGCGGATAGAGAGGCCGGGGCAATCGCCTCCGCGGATTTTCTGCGCCGGCAAAATTTTGCCCGCAATCCGCGCGCCAAACCTTTTGGCTTGCCGCCAAGCAGAAGGCGTGGCAACGAGCGGGCACAACCTTCTTGGAACCACCAGCGATGACTACTGTGGACTTCGCCGCATTTGTCGAAAAGCTCGCCGATGTGGCCGCCGAAACGATTCTCCCGTTTTTTCGCACCGCGCTCCAGCCGCAAGACAAGAACGCGGGTGGCCAGTTTGATCCGGTAACCGAAGCCGACCGCGCCGCGGAATCCGCGATGCGCCACTTCATTCGGGCAACATTCCCGGATCACGGCGTCATTGGCGAGGAATTTGGCCCGATTCAAAGCGAGGCGGAATATGTCTGGGTGCTCGATCCAATTGACGGAACCAAGAGCTTTATTTCTGGGCTTCCCGTTTGGGGAAGTCTGATAGGCCTTTTACACAATCAGTGCCCAGCCTATGGCATGATGGTTCAGCCCTTTACGCAGGAACGTTTTTATGGCGATGGGAGAGGTGCCGTATGGCGCGGTCCTGGTTCCGGACGGCAAATGACCGAACGCAAGCTCGCAACGCGGGCCTGTTCTTCACTCGCCCAGGCGACACTCATGACAACGTCGCCGCTCTTGTATTCTTGCGGCAAACTCGAGCAATTCCGCCGGGTGGAGAGCAGAGTCCGACTTTCCCGCTATGGCGGCGATTGCTACGCTTTTGCGATGCTTGCCGCAGGTCACGTCGATTGCGTGATCGAATCTAATCTCAAGCCCCACGACATTGTCGCCTTGGTCCCAATTATCGAAGGGGCCGGCGGAATTGTGACCACTTGGGACGGCGGCCACCCGGCACAAGGGGGAGATGTCGTCGCCTCTTGCAGCGCCATACTCCACGATGAAGTTTTAGACCTGCTCGGGAGCTAGCGCTTGCCGAACCAAGCGATGCCTGGGTTGTCCAGACCAGAATTCGCACGCAGGTTTTTCGGCCGGGATCCATTTAGGGCTAATCACTCGTTAGGGCTGATCACTCAGCACTCGAAATAGAAGGGCCGGCGAATATTTCATGGATCCTTCGCAATAGGCCGCGGACATGTTCCGGCGCAGAACTTTCGCAAGCCGGGGGAAAGAGTTTTTGCAATCGCCTGCCAAATACTGCGCAAACCGCCGGCTCACAAAACGGCCCGATGTCGGGCTGCTCAAACCGGCTTTGAACTGCCGCCACCGCGCCGTCCCGAAAATCCTTTGACTCTCCTGTTAAATTCATCAAAATGACCGCCATTCAGGTGATTGCGAGCCCGCAAATAATGACCCGCCGGACCGCCAAGTTTCAGCACTACACTATATTTCTGCCCTGCAAATGCCACCCTTCGGCCGCCCATCTGCCCCTTTTTGGACTAAAACTCTCGAAGCGATGTTTTGTTCCCGCCGATGATCGCATAGAAGGGCTTGCCCCGGGCGGTTGAGCGCAGAGACTTAACCTGTGCCGCGAGTATATCCGGCGTGCGGCATGGCTTTTTCAAGAGCGGGCAAATGGCTGCCGAGCCTCAACCTTAAGATGACGACGAACGAACGATCAAATTTATCTCCAGGATGGCGCCAGAACCTGTTTTGGGCGTCCAGCCGGAGAAAATTCGCCGGACGGATTGAGGTCCGCGGCTGCGCACCCGCGCGCTTAACTTGCTCGCGGGCGTATATGCACCGGCCAAGGACCAGCAGCTGCGGGCGATTGCTATTTATACGCCAGCTCTTTGCAATTTTCGATCACCGAGTACTTGGTGTCAGGCGGGTTAGTCTTTGTGGCGACAATATCGTTAGTCCCGGTTTGTACTTCGGTAGTCGTAGTATCATAGATGAGGTCGAAAGAATACTGATTGGCTTCCGGCCCGCCCGTTGGGTTGTTTAGGCTCAGCGGAACGAGAATAAAGGAATTGACGTCGACTTTTTGGTTCGCCGGGAAAGAGGTCCGCGCAAGGCCCTTCACGCCCATGGCCTGCGCGAATCTCGGATCCGGATTCATAAAGCGGCGAGTCTGAAATGATATGTTTTTCGCTTTCATTTCGGACTTGGTTTGGTCCACATATAAGCGCTCTGGATCAATGGCGAAATCGCTGCTCTGTTTTGAATTGTCGATGGTTTCGATTTTGAAGACAGCAAATCCTTCGTCGGGTTTCGTCGTCTCCTGATTGCCGGTTAGCGTAGTGTAATTTTTGCAGATGCCAACCTCACTATAGGAAATAGTGGTTGGATTGGTGGCGCTTCTTCTGCCGCATCCGGAGAGCGCGAGTGCCCCAGCGGCTAGTAGCAGGATAGTCCCGTTTGCAATCTTTGACGTTTTCATGGTTCTCTTTCTCTCGGTGAGCTGATGAGGTTGGCAGGGGACTGCACAAGCTTCCTTATCCGCGCCTTACCGGGGGCAGTCGCGGGTAATCACGATCCTTACCGGACCGCCAAGTGAGCATGCGAACAATCCTCCCTAGACCATAAGCGCCACACTGGCTTGCGCGGCTGGCGGTCTGGTCGGAGTGGCGGGATTCGAACCCACGACCCCTAGTCCCCCAGACTAGTGCGCTAACCGGGCT
>CAYWHF010000075.1:0-8875 GCA_964457695.1 uncultured Methylocapsa sp. | reverse complement strand
ATATGGCGGCATGTTTTGCGCCAAAAGCCCGCCAAGAATCCCGGCCAAAACATCGCCCGACCCTGCCGTCGCGAGCCAGGGCGGCAAATCCTCGGCGATCGAAGCCAAACCGTCCGGACTTGCCACCACGGTATCGGCCCCTTTCAAGACGATCACGGCGCCGCTGAGCGCTGCTCCGGCGCGGGCGCGCTCGAGTTTCGAGACCGAATGCAATGCCTCGAAAAGCGCCGGCAAGTCCTGCTCTTCCGGCAAGAGGCTCACCCATCGGGACTCGCCGTTTCGGCCTCTATGCCCAAACAGCCGCGTGAACTCGCCATCATGCGGCGTCAGCACAACGCTCATTCCGGACCGGCGGACCAGCTCCGCAAGATCAACAAGATGGCCCTCAAAACTCGTCAGTGCATCGGCATCGAGCACAAGAGCGCGGCGCGGCGTGGAAGATTCTTCATCTGCATCGAGCGCGGCCCGTACAAAGGCGCGGGTCTTTTCCCCAATCCCCAGACCAGGCCCTACAACGACCGCATTCTTTCTTTTGTCGGCAAGGAGTTTTGTTAGGCCGCCCGGATCGTCGCAAACGCGGGTCATGATCGCGGTCAGCGCCGCAGCATGGATGTTCAGCGCCTCGCTGGGCGTCGCGACCGTCACGAGCCCGGCGCCCGCGCGCAAGGCGCCGCGCGCGGCAAGACGGGCGGCACCGGTAAACGCCGCCCCACCCGAGAGAACCACGGCATGGCCGCGGGTATATTTATGTCCCTCGGCGCGCGGAACCGGGAAATGATGCGCCCACACCGCCGGTCCATTGACAAACGTCTTGGGCGCGATCGTTTGGAGGACCGAGCCGGGGATGCCGATATCGGCGACCGTCGTCACGCCGCAATGCGCGCGGCCCGGAAACAACAGATGCCCCGGCTTCCGGCGAAAAAATGTGACGGTGCGCGCAGCTCTTATCGCGGCGCCGCGAATTTGCCCGGTCGTGCCGTCGATACCGGAAGGAACGTCCACGGCAACAATCGGCTTTTTCGTGCGCTGCGTCCATTCGTTCAATGCCACAATTAATTCTTTGGTCTGCCCGTCGAGGTCGCGGGAAAGACCGGCCCCAAAAAGCGCGTCGATCACGAGATCGGCGTTTTCGAGAGCAAGCTCTTCGACGGCGAGGGTCTTGCCCGTCCAGCTTTTGGCGGCTTGCGCGGCGCCGCCATGCAAATGCCCGGCGCTGCCAAGCAAAGCCAATTCCACCTCGAACCCCTGCTTTGCAAGCAGCCGCGCCGCGACAAAGCCATCACCGCCATTGTTTCCAGGGCCGCAGTAAATCGCTACCCGCCCGTGCGGCGGGAGAAGCCCGGCGGCCGCCCTTGCGACCGCCGCGCCGGCATGATCCATCAGCTCAGGCCCGGGCGTACCTCCGGCGATCGTCTGCCGGTCAGCTTCCGCCATTTCCTCGTTGGTCAGCAGCACGGTTGAAAAGGGGTCAGGCATGGCTTCAATTGGCAGCTAAAGCGCTGCACCAAAATTTGGGTTGATTTCTCGCCGGTTGCTTCACATAGCCTCACGGAGCGGGCCGGCAAGCGCCGTTCGGTGTGGCCGTTGGCGGTACCGCTACAGCTTGATGCGGTGAGCGGGAGGTGACAGTGGACAAGTTTGCATTTTTGTTGCCTGTTTTTTCTGCCGTGACCGTTCGGAGGCCGCATGAAATGGCTTAGCAGCTGGCGCCTCACCGTTGCGCTGTTCTTCATCTCCATCGCGCTCGGAATCTATCTGTCGTTCTATTGGACTCCTTCGCGGCCGAAGGTTGCGGCGGCGGGGTCAGGCGCCGGGATCTCGGGGGCTTGCGCACCCGGCAGCCGGACGGGCCACGCCGATCTCAACGACGGCATTCAGACGTCCGACCAGCTGACGATCGCGGTGCGCACGCCAAGCGATTATGACCCGACGAGGGCCTATCCGCTGCTCGTCGTCTACCCGCCGGCGGGGCTTACCCGCCGGAGGTCAGAGAATTTTTCCGATTTGACGACCGAGGCAACGCGGCGCGGTTTTGTCGTCGCCTATAGCGATCAACGCGGCTCCTCGCCTGCAGCAGCGGCGAAACAGGCGAAGGTGGCTGAAACTGTCGCGAGCTTTTTCTGTATCGACGAAAAGGCGGTCTCCTATGCCGGTCATTCCGATGGCGGCACGATGGCCGAAGCTATCACCGCCGACATGCCGAAGGCCAGCATCGTTCCCCGCAGCATCGCCGCGAGCGCCGGCGGCATCACGGGCGACGACCTTGCCGCGATGCCATGCCCGGGAACCCCGGCCGTGCTTATCATTCACAGCCGGACCGACGAGCATTTCCCTGGTTATGGCCGCGGCGCTGCGGCCTATTGGGGACGGTGCGGCTGATGCAAAGCGATGGATCTCGGCGCCGCCGCCGATGGCTGCCACGATTTTCAGGGATGCGCAAAAGGACACCGCGTTACCTATTGCCAAACATCCTTATCGCATGATCGCTGGCCCGCAATGAATACCGTCATTCTTGATTTTCTCCAGGGCAGCACCGCGAAGCCCCATTAGATTGCGGTCTGCCCCGCGGACGGCGAAAGGCCAAGATGTCGGTCCGATTGGAGCTTTTCCACGCTTGGGCTGTTTCGCAGGCAATTGTTGACATGTCGAGAGCGGGCGGTTAACTGGCCAGTGTGTAAGTCATCCCGCTTTCTCCGTCTATTTCCCTTCTGCGGGGTCGTCTTTTACGCAGATCCGATTTTCACGCATACTAAAGTATTTTCACGCATACTAAAGAATGCTGGCAATTATCCCCGAAGGCGCGTCCGTCCTCACAAGGACCGGCCCTTCTACCACCCGTTTGCCGAAACCGCCGAAACCAAGTATATTGCTTATGTTCCGGAGCAAAATCTCATGGCCGATATATCCGGCGTTCCTATAATTTATCCTGAAGTGTGCGAGTGTGCGCGCCGGAAACTGCGCCTATCAGATCAGTGCCGCACGGTTAGACTAAACTCTGTCGCCACCAAATAACCAAAGTTTGGTTGAAGCGAGATGATTGCCGCTCAGGCAAACCGGTGTGACCGCATTTTACATTCGCTGTTCGAATAGTCAGACATGAAATAGTCAGACATGAATAAGGCACGTACACATTTAAACATTGACTTTTTCGGAGAAGCCAACTGTAGCACGGTGAGCCCTCCGCCTCCGGCTATCGCGGTCGAACTGCGGCCGCATGATCCGGGTTGGGCCGAAGATGCGCAGCGGGAAGCTCAGCGTGTCGCGGACGCAGTCGGCGATCTGATCGTCTCGGTGCATCACATCGGTTCAACTGCTGTTCCAAATATTTGCGCCAAGCCAATCCTCGATCTGATGCCTGTCGTCCGCAACCTTTCCGAATTGGATGTGGCCCGTCCAGTCTTCGAACGGCTCGGCTACCAGTGGTGGGGCGAATATGGGCTGCAAGGCCGCCGCTACTGCACTTTCGACGATCCGGAAACTTCCCGCCGGAAAGTGCAGCTGCACTGTTTTCAAGCGGGCTCACCGGAAATTGAGAGGCTCCTGGCTTTCCGGGATTACCTTAAATCAAATCCGGATTTGGCGCGGGCCTATGAAGTCGAAAAGATGCGCTGCCGGGCGCTACATCCAAACGACTCAAATGCCTACAGCGCTTGCAAGGGCGAGTGGATTCGCCGAGTCGAGGCCGAGGCCTTATCCGTATAAGCGTCGCTAAAGAAGCTTCAACATACCGCCGCAGCCACAATCATTCCCGGGGCGTGAAGCGGAATGGTATGCTATAAAGGTAACACAAATTGGCGGGACTTCCCGCCAAGTCCAGCAGCCGGTTGCCAATCCGCTCCCGCGCGCCGCCGTATAATTTTACAAGATCGAACGTGGCAGCTTTGTCTTCGAGCTTGTAAGGTTTTAGGCCCCGGCCTTACCAGTCACCACAAACGAGACTTGCTACGATTGGCGCGGATCAGCGCTTGGTGCCTTTATGTGGTTTTTCCTCCTTGGCTGGGCCCTCGTCGATCCCAACCTTTATTGTGTAATCCTGCTCACTGTGGTCTTGGATAAAAGGCACATGCAGCGATTCGGAAACAATAGAAAATTCCGCTTGCGTCTCGCTTTGGCCGAGAGTCACCGTGGCGTGATAAAGCTTGCTTAGCTCGGGCTGATTATCCTTTTTGCGAAGAATCGCCATACGCACGGGTACCGTAAAACTCCCGGAGTTGCCCGCGGGACCAAGCAGCACCTTGCCTGCAACTCCAATTTTTAGCGCCAATTCGTCCCCCTCGAGTTTGCATTCCCGCGCCGTCTCGGTAACCGCAAACTGATAGCGCAGATTTGCACTTGAAGGCGGCGTGCCGGCATAAGCCCGGCTCACCTCAGTCCCTTCAAGAATGAGAGCTTCCGGGCAAAAAATATGCCGGTCCGGCGCCGCTCCCCCATCGTTTTTCGGCTTGCCAATCTCTACACCCAGCAATTTGGCAAGAAGTCTCGAGGGGGCTCCGGGCGTGTCGTCGTCGGTGCTTTGGCGAGGCTTGTCGTTGGTGCCATTGCGCTGAGGTGGTTCAAAATTGACAATCTGCCCGCCGCATCCCGCGAGCCCCAATGCCGCCGCCGCAACAAGGACGCAGGGGCCGAAGGCCACGTTGCGGCGACGCAAGCGCTTGCGGGAAAACTCACGGCAAGGCATCGAACCCTTCCTTAAATCCCGCCAGGGAGAGCGGTATGCCGATTCCTTCCTCGGGAGTTTGAAAGATGATGAAGGTAGCCTTTTTGCCGCTCTTCATTTGCTCGATCAATTTATCTTCCATGACCACTTCAGCGACGCAGCCGGTCGGAAGGCAGCGGACAAAACCCGCGCGTCCGACATCGCTATCGTCGATCTTCAGTCCAAGGCCGGAAGGAAGAAGAAGCCCAAGGGGGGCAATGACCCGCAGAAGCCGGTTTTTCCCGTCCGCGGTTTTGAGCACGATCACCATAAGGTTGATGTTGGGCTTGTCTTCCGCGGCGACGCTCTGCAACAGCGCGCATTGTTCCTTTGCCGCGCCGGGCGGCGTCTCGCAGCGCAGGTCCCAATCGCCATGCTTGGATTTGACGACACCTTGGCAAAGAGCTCCCTGCCCGCTTGCCAGAATCGCGATGAAGGCCAGCGCCAGCCAGTTAAGCCGCCGCGCGTCCGCAGCATTCATTGATTTGCTCGCCGGCGTCACGGAAACTCCTTGTCCCTAAGCGACTTATGAACTCTTGATATACCGCAACGACGGTTAACGCCGCGATTGAGACGTTGTCAATACGGTGCGCTAGTGGTGTCAATCTAACGAACGAGTCCGTTTGAGGATTCCCTGCGGCTTGCGGCTATGCGAGTCTGCGGGATGCGCAAAGGGATCATAGTGAACGTGAAGGCTGCCGATCGCCGGCGACTTGCGGCGATCGTAGCCAATCGCAACAGCCCCCAGAAGCATGTTTGGCGCGCCCGAATCGTCTTGCTCACAGCGGACGGCTTGGGCACCGCCGAGATCATGCGGCGGACGGGCAAGAGCAAATCCGTCGTTTGGCGCTGGCAGGAGCGCTTCATGCAGGCCGGCGGAGACGGGCTGTTGCGCGACAAGACGCGTCCCTCCCGCAAGCCGCCGCTCGATCGCAGCGTGATTGCGCGGGTGATCGACCTCACCGCCGGTCCTCCGCAAGGCGCGGCGACCCACTGGACCGCGGCAGCCAGTGGGGATCAGCGTCAGCTCGGTCCAACGCATCTGGCGTGCGCACGGCCTCAAGCCCCATCAGCTGCGCCAGTTCAAACTGTCCAACGACCCGGCCGTTGCCGCCAAACTCAAGGACGTTGTCGGCCTTTATGTCGATCCGCCGGGTCATGCCGTCGTCCTGTCGATCGACGAGAAAGGCCAGATTCAGGCCCTCGATCGCACCCAGCCGGGATTGCCGATGAAGAAAGGACGCGCCGGCACCATGACCCACGATTATAAGCGGCACGGCACGACCACTTTGTTCGCCGCATTCGACATCCTGGAAGGCAAAGTGACTGGCCGCTGCATGGCCCGCCACCGGCACCAAGAGTTCATCGGTTTCCTCGATGCCATCGAGGCAAAGGTGCCGAAACGAAAGCCGATCCACGCCATCGTCGACAAATTATGCAACCCACAAACATCCCAAGGTGCGCGCATGGCTTGCCCGGCATCCGCGATGGACCTTTCACTTCACCCCCACTTCGGCATCCTGGCTCAACGCTGTGTAGGGCTTCTTTAGCCAAACTCACGCGGCGCCGTCTCAAGCGTGGCGTGTTCCGATCCGTCGCCGAGTTGCAAGCCGCCATCCTCCACTTCATCAACGCGGCCAATCAGCAACCAAAGCCTTTCGTTTGGACCGCCGATACACGTAAAATCCTTGCCGCCGTGAAAAGAGGGCGCAAAGTGTTAGACTCGCGCCGCTAGACTAGAGTTGAATGTCTGGAGTTGTAATTCGTCACCGTAATTTAATTGCATAATTGCTCCGAGCCGGCGATTTTCCCGCCCGATTGAAGGTTTTGGGTGATAATTATACCTCGACATAACGGATAAGATATGTTTCGTTACCAGTCGGATTTTGAGGCAATTCGATGCATGGGATCGATTCAGATAACGTGCTCCAATGTTTTCAGCTGCTGACGACGGAGAGGCCTGACTGTTTTGCCATCCGTAGCGGGACCGAGCGTCTGACCTATGGGCAGCTCGACGCGCGGGCGAATGCGCTCCGCGACCGCCTTGCAGATCACGGCACCGAAAGAGGAACGTTTGTGGGCGTCCTCCTCGGCCGGTCCCCGTCGGCAGTCATATCTTATCTCGCGGTCCTGAAAGCCGGGGCGGCGTTTGTGCCTCTCGACACCGGCATGCCTGTGCAAAGCCTTCTCGACATTGTGCGCCGGCACAAATTGGCATGTGTTGTGACGAACGGCGCAATCCTGGGTCAAATCCCTGAGCTCGCAGCGGCCGCGGTAGTCGTCGATATCGATGCCGCGCCATCGGCAAGTGGGGCGGCTGCGCTCAGCGGTCAAGCCGGGAATATCTCAGGCTGCGATCCCGCCTGTGTTATGTTCACCTCAGGATCGACGGGAGAGCCGAAAGGAGTCGTCATCCCGCATCGTGCCGTCGTCAGGCTGGTCAAAAATCCTGGCTATATGCGGTTTTCCGCCGACCAGATCTTTTTGCAAGCATCGGCTCTCACCTTCGATGCGTCGATTTTCGAAATTTGGGGTGCGCTGCTCAATGGCGCCGAACTTGTGATTCCGGAAGCGGGGTTGTTGAGTCTCGACGCGATTGCTGCTGCGATTGACACCGAGGGCGTGACGTCTTTGTTCCTGACCAGCGGCCTATTCAACCTGATGATTGATCAGCGGTCCGAGGCCCTGCGGAACTTGCGCTATTTAGTCTCCGGCGGGGATATGATGTCCCCGGTTCATGTTGCCAAGGCGGCTCATATTCTTGAATTTGGTCAGTTCATTTCCGTTTACGGCCCAACAGAGAACACAACTTTCACCACCACTTTCACAGCGCCACGGGATTTTGCGGGCAATGCTCCGGTTCCCATCGGCTGGCCGATCGCCGGTACGATTTTGCGCATCTTTGACGATGCGATGCGCCTCGTGGCGGATGGCGAACCGGGCGAACTCTATGTCGGCGGCACGGGGCTGGCACTTGGCTATCTCAATGCTCCCGATCTCACGCAGCAAAAATTCGTCGCGGATCCACAGTCGCCATCGCAAAGACTTTACCGGACGGGCGATCTCGTCCGGCGCGACGAGAAAGGTCTGCTGCATTTTCTCGGACGCCTGGACAATCAAATCAAGGTCAACGGGATCAGGGTCGAGCCAGAGCATGTCGAAGCGGTTCTGCGGCAGAACCTTCCATTAAGCGACATTGCGGTCGTTGCTTGCCCTCTACCCAGCGGTGCAAAACATCTCGTCGCCTTTGTGGTTCCGCAACCGGACGCCGGACTTTCCAACACCACCTTCCGCGAAGTGGCTGCGCGCTGCCTCGCCCCGCAGATGATTCCCTCGCGCCTTGAATTGGTGAACAAATTCCCGCTGACCCAGACAGGCAAGATCGACCGGCTCGCCTTGAGCCGGCTGGCGGCAGCAGCACGCGAACAAAAACCCGCATCCATTGCCGGTGCTCCTTCGAGCGAAGCCTCGCTTATTGCCTTGTGGCGCCGCCATCTCCAACTTGAAACGATCGATATCGATCGAAACTTCTTCGATCTTGGCGGCACTTCCCTGCAACTCCTCGCCGTGCATGCCGACCTCGAGGAGCTATTCCCCGGACAGTTTTCGGTCCAAGATTTATTCGATCTGCCGACCATCCGGCTGTTACAAAGCCGCCTTGGCGGAATACAAATGGCAGACGCGGCTGCGCAAAGCGCCGCGCGCGCGGCGCTTCAGAGGCGCGCCCGCACGTCGCGCGCCGGTCCGCCCGCGGACTGCGCGAACATCGCCGCAGGGGACTAATGCCAACAGCAGACTCGCCGCCATCGGCCATAGCCGTGATTGGCATGGCCGGGCGCTTTCCTGGCGCAGACACGCTCGACGCGTTCTGGGACAATCTGCGCAAGGGCGTGGAGTCAATCACGCATTTTCCGGCAAGCGAACTCGAAGACGCCTTTGGCCGCTCGGTGCAGGGCAAGCCCGGCTATGTATGCGCCCGGTCGATTTTGGACGGTGTCGAATATTTTGATGCCGAATTCTTCAACTTTCTCCCGCGCGAGGCGGAACTCACCGATCCCCAGCAGAGGGTTTTTCTCGAAATCACCTGGGAGGCTCTGGAAAGCGCCGGTTACGATCCCGCCGCCTTTCCCGGAGAGATCGCGGTCTATGCCGGGAGCAGCTTCAACACCTATCTGCTCT
>CAYWHF010000074.1:0-8898 GCA_964457695.1 uncultured Methylocapsa sp. | reverse complement strand
TCCCGATCGATGTATCAGAAAATGCTCTTCATGGCGCAAAGCAACGCCTTCAAGACCGGTTTGCCGCACTCGACGTGCATCCGGTCGTAGCGGACTTTTCCCAGTCCCCCGCTTTACCGTCCAACCTCGCTTCGCGCCCCAAATTGGGTTTCTTTCCCGGCTCGACGATCGGCAATTTTACGCCCTCTGCCGCCGCAGGCGTGCTGCGCACAATGCGGGGCATGCTCGCACCGGATGGACGGCTTATCGCAGGCGTTGACCTCAAGAAGGACGCCCGTCAGCTGGTCCGCGCCTATAATGACGCCGCGGGTATAACAGCGGCCTTTAACCTCAATCTCTTGGCGCGGATTAACATCGAACTCGAAGGCACCTTCGACCTCGAAGCCTTCCGCCATGAGGCGATTTACAATCCGCGGGAAGGCCGCATCGAGATGCACCTTGTCGCCAAGAAGAGTCAAACTGTGAGCGTATTGGGCCGCTGGTTCCGGTTTTTCGCCGGCGAAACCATCCATACGGAGAATTCCTACAAATATTCCACTGGACAATTTCATGAGCTCGCCCGCATAAGCGGTTGGCAACCCCGCCGCGTCTGGTCTGATGAACGGAAGCTCTTCAGCGTGCACGAGCTGATCTAAAAAGCGTCTTAAATCTTGCTATTGGTTCAACGTTGTTCATAAAGCTACCTTCCGGGCGCCGCGGCAGCATCGCTTGAAAAGGCGCGCTTAGCGGCCTTGGAAACGAAAGGCAGAAAATAAATGGCGGACTTTATGAAGCGGATGACTATTGTGACGACAGTCTCTCTCGTTTTGACGGGGGCAGCACCACTTTATGCGGAGCCTGCACCAAGTCAGAAAAGCGCAAAACCGGCTGCCGACCAAAGCAAAGCTGCAGCAACGCCGGTTGAGCCTGCTGCGCAAAAACCCTTCGTTCCGATGGAGACTCAGGCCGCAGTACAAAAAGCCAATGCCTATTTTAATGCAGCCTCCAGCATGACTGGCGATTTTGTCCAGATCAGCCCCGACGGCACAAGATCAGAGGGTAAAATCTATGTGCAGCGGCCCGGAAAGCTGCGCTTTGAATATAATCCGCCCGCAACACTCGAAGTCGTTGCCGACGGACTTTCTGTCGCCGTGCACGACCGCAAGACGGCAACCAAGGATGTATACTTCATTAGCCAAACGCCGCTAAAATTTCTGCTCAAGGAGCAAATTGATCTGAGCCGCGACGTGAAGATCATTGAAGTGAAGAGCGCGCCAGACTCCGTTTCAATACTTGTTGAAGACAAAGCAACTTTTGGCGGGACTTCGCAAATAAGATTGATTTTTGATCCCTCTTCATTCACCTTGAAACAATGGCAGGTAACCGATCCGCAAGGCTACGAAACCCTTGTTTCGCTATTCAACATCGATTTGTCGAAAAAACCGGACCCAAGACTGTTCCAGCTCACCCAAGAAAGGATATCGAACACAAATAATTGACAAGGCCGGCACGGTCGTGGGACCAGCGCGCGGAGCGTGCAAAAAAGAAATCGTTTCAATTGGATAGATGCCAATTGAGGAAGTTTACAAAAATCGTCGCCGAGGGATCGCGGCGGACTTTGGCCCCATGGCCGCTTGAAACTATCCACCGCTGGATTATCATCTCCAAATGTGAGCGATTCAACTGATCAGGCGTATCCCCCCGTTCCGCCTGGATCGTTCTTGCCGGACCCCTCCCGGTAACTGTCTCGCTCCTAGGGCGCTTGGTGTTTTCCAGGCGCCCTTTTTCATGTGTGCCGGCAAAAGCAACCGCCCAGAAGCCGTGCGCTCCAGTCCAGCAATGCTTGCGCCAGAACGTCCAGCCCGGTTATTCTTCGCCGCGGAGACTCGCGTGCGTTTTAGCGTTGCCACCTGGAACATCAATTCCGTCCGGCTGCGGATCGATCTCGTCGCCCGCTTCTTGAGCGAAGAGGCGCCGGACGTCGTTTGCCTCCAGGAGACAAAATGCCGGGATAGCGAGTTTCCTTTTGTCCCCTTCCACAAGCTTGGTTATGCGCATGTCGCGGTCAATGGCCAGAAGGGCTATCACGGGGTGGCTGTGGCCTCGAAACTCCCGCTTACTCGGATCGCCCAGCGGCCCTTTTGCGGCAATGGCGATGCCCGCCATATTTGCGTGGCGCTGAGGCCGGAGGGCGCAGCAAGCCGCGAGATTACCTTGCATAATTTTTATGTGCCCGCGGGCGGCGATGAGCCGGACCCGGTCAAGAATCCAAAGTTCGCCCATAAACTCGCGTTTCTGGATGAGATGGCCGCGTGGATGGGCTCGGACGGGATCGCTCATTCACCGGCGATCATGGCGGGCGATCTCAATATCGCGCCGCTCGAAACCGACGTTTGGAATCACAAGGCCCTGCTGCGCGTTGTCAGCCACACACCGGTCGAGGTCGAAAAGCTCGGCGCCGTGCATGCGGCGGGGCCTTGGGTCGATGTTTTGCGCCATTTCATTCCGCCCGAACAACGGCTCTATACGTGGTGGAGCTATCGCGCGCGGGATTGGCGAAAGTCCGACAGAGGGAGGCGGCTCGACCATATTTGGGTCAGCACGAGTCTCAAGCCGCACCTCAGGGCCGCGCGGGTGTTGCGCGATACCCGCGCTTGGGAAAAGCCGTCGGATCACGTGCCGGTCATCGCCGAATTGCGGTTTTAGGCAACTTTATAGTAGATGATCTATGTGGTCGTTGCGAGGAATGACGGCAAAATACTCGAAGCGAGGCTTTCCGCCTCGCCGTACGGAGGGATTATGCAGGAGCAAGCTCGTCTTAAGGTAAATGGGCAGGGAGGCTTTGAAGTCGAATTGGTGAAGGCTTAACTCAGTGATTTAAAACATGCATACGATTCCGTCTTATTTTTTGAGACAACAATTGATGTAATGCTGCGTCGCATCACCCACGACTTTCCTTTTCGACGGTATCCCTTCGAATGGAAGTTCCTAGCATTCCTAGCACCTCGCCGAATCGTCGGACGCGCACGCTACTGGCCTCCGATACCCGAGGAAATTGCATCTTCTGTTCCAGGCAACGAATAACTCATTTTGTCTGCTGCGAGTCTCAATTCACCTGGCGCTTGGGAGTTTTTGGGAACACTTAATCCACTCGAAGTCTTGCGCAATTATCTGAACGATCGTCATGAGAGACGAAAGGATTGCGAGTACCGAGAGTCAGCGGAACACAGACGGCTAGACCTGGAGAACTTGATTCTAAAGAACAGGCTTATTTCTGAGCGAGTACGACTCGCAAAGGACATGGGGGCTACAGATCGCGATCTCGCTCCGTTGTTTAATGAGTTGATCTATAGGCCTCTTGTGGCATTGGACCGTTATGAGGACAAAGGTATAATCGAGTACGCGGAAATCTCATCTCATTCTGACCGCGAGGGAGAATTTAAGGTTCGAGAATGAAGCAATGCCGCCTGCGGATCATGCGCATGACCTCGAACCTCTTGATTGTCGCGGACATCGCGCCATGATCATAGCTGAAGGAAACGCAGGCCGATGTCACTCCCACTTTATTTTGCTTTCGTTGCAATGACTGTCGTCCTGATCCTGATCCCGGGACCGAACGTCGCCCTTATCATTGCCAACAGCATTATCATTGCCAACAGCATTGCCCATGGGCGTCGCTAGCGACTGGTCACGGTACGAGCTCGGCCATGTTTATCCAATTGGCCTATCTTGTCTATCTCGGCGTGAAGGCTTGGCGCACACCGCGAACGGACTTGAGAAAGGCCCGTGCCGCAAACCTACACGGCCAAGACGGTCTATTTGCACGGATTCCTCGTTTCGGTCGCCAGCCAAGACACTGCTATTCTTCGCAGCGTTCCTGCCGCAATTTGTGAACCCCAACGCGGCGCCGATCGAGCAGCTCGTGCTACTGTCCGCAACCTTCCTCGTTATAGCGATCGCGCTCGATTCGACATGGGCTTTGGTTTCACGCAAAATATGAATTTTCGTTTCTTCTGAATGGATGGAGTGTCACCTTGCTGTCCGCGATCCTGGCCATCGCGGTCAAGGACGGCATGTGCCGGATGATTTGGATCGCGTTCTTGCCAGTCTTGATGTTCTGGATGCTCGACGGATTTTTTTTTACGTCAGGAGCGGCTCTTTTGTAAGCTTTGGGATCATGTTCGAGCAGAGAGCCAAGACAATCCAACTGATTTCAGTATGGACACAAGCAAGGTTGCTCCTCAAGTGGCGTCCTGGCTCAGCGTAAGTTTTTCCAAAACTCCTCATCTTCCACGGCACGTTGGTAGGCATCATACTTGTTGTGTTGCTCGCGACATATTATCGGCAAGGTTGATACGTTCATAACCGCATCCTAATTGCAGCGTCGAGGTTGTTTGCATGTCGGAAATGACACTGCTCAATATCTTCGCCTGATAGAGACCGTCGAGGATCGCTTTGCGGTATTCGGCGGCTTGCCCTTTATGAGAGAAACGCGGGTGAGGGGCATAGGGAGTCCTTTTGTGCAGGGAGGGGAGCCCCATGCTTCGAGACCGCTTCGCGGGCACCTCCGCATGAGGGCAGAAATCTTGAAACAGATTCTAAAGCACCTTGCCGGGGTTTAAAATGCCCTTTGGATCGAGCACTTTTTTGATCGCGCGCATCACGTCCATCGCGGTTTTGTCCTTCACCTTCACCAAAAGATCCCGCTTCAATTGCCCGATGCCGTGCTCGGCGGAAATCGAACCATTGTGCGCTATGACGAGCCCATGCACGATGGCGTTGATCTCGTCCCAGCGGGCCAAAAAAGCGTTTTTGCCGGCGCCAATAGGCTGCGAGACATTGCAATGTATATTGCCATCGCCAACATGGCCGAAGGCAACGAGCCTTGCGCCCGGGATAGCCGTTACGACCGCGCGCTCGGCTTCTTCGAGAAACGCCGGAATGGAGGCAATAGGCACGCTGACGTCATGCTTGACCGAGCCTCCTTCGCGGCTCTGAGCCTCCGGCAAAAGCTCGCGGAGCTTCCAAAAATTTGCGCGCTGTTCGAGCGAAGAGGCGACCGCCGCGTCTGCGATAATGCGTTTGGCGGAAGCCTCCTCAAGCAGCGCAAGCAATCGCTCCAAGAGTCCTTCGCCGCGCTGCGAACTTAGTTCAAGAAGCACGCACCAGGGATGTTTGCCACGCAAAACCTCGCGCGCGTCAAAATAAGCAAGCACGAAGTCGAGGCCGATGCGCGGCAAAAGTTCGAAGCTCGTCATCTCACCCCCGGCCATATTGCGGGCAAGATCCAGCAAATCGAGAGCCGCGCGGGGAGAAGCAAGGCCGATGAAGGCGGTCTCGATCGCGCGCGGGATTGGAAAAAGTTTTAGGACCGCCGCGGTAATGACCCCAAGCGTGCCTTCGGAGCCAACAAAAAGATGCGTAAGGTCAAAGCCTGTGTTGTTCTTCCTGAGTTTTGAGAGATCGGAAAGAATCCGTCCATCGGCGAGCACGACTTCGAGCCCGAGCACGAGGTCGCGCGCATTGCCATAGGCGATCACATTCGTGCCGCCGGCATTGGTTGCGAGATTGCCGCCGATCGTGCAGGAGCCTTCCGCCCCAAGGGTCAGGGGAAACAACCGCCCGGCGCGGGCGGCCTCTTCCTTGGCATCAGCCAAAATCATGCCGGCTTCCACGGTCATGGCATTGGAGGCAAGATCGATCTCGCGCAGCGCCTTAAGGCGCCGGAGCGAGAGGATGATCTCGCGCCCCTCGCCCACCGGGACCTGGCCCCCGACGAGGCCCGTATTGCCGCCCTGCGGAACGACCGGAACGCTTAGCTCGTTGCAAAGGCCGAGAATGGCCGCGACTTCTTGCATCGAGCCGGGCTGCACGACGCAAAGCGCGCTGCCATGAAAGCGGCCGCGCGGCTCGCGCAAAAACCCTTCGATACCGGAAGCATCGGCGATGACATGGCCAGCGCCAACAATCGCCTCAAAGCGGGCAGGGATGCCTGGCGATGGCGCGCTCAATGCCTCCGGACTATTTGCATCAAATCCCATCTCCTGGCATCCCTTGGCGCGGGCCCGATATTGGACCGATGGTGGCATTTCCAACCAGGACAAAATCATTGGCTCGAATGGCGATTGATACAACATAAATCCGCAATGCACGTTATAAGGCAATAAGCCAAATCGCGAGCAACTGGTAGGCTAACCGCTCTGCTTGCGAGATACAGAGTCTTCAGGGAGGTCCTATGGCCGCGCTCGACAAGGTTTTGGAACAAATCGACACCAATCTCGACGCGGCTCTCGGGCGGCTTTTCCGGCTCGTCGAGATCCCGTCGGTTTCAACCGATCCCGCCTATGCCGGCGGCTGCAAACAGGCAGCCGACTGGCTTGCCGCCGAACTTCGGAGCATCGGTTTCGAAGCATCGGCGCGCGCAACTTCCGGGCATCCGATGGTTACCGGCAATGCCAGGGCCGCGCGCCCGGACGTGCCGCATCTCCTGTTTTATGGCCATTACGATGTCCAGCCGCCCGATCCGCTGGAATTATGGGAGAGCCCACCTTTCGCGCCGCGCGTCGCGGAGACCGCAACAGGCAAGCGGATTACCGGGCGCGGGGCCGCCGACGACAAGGGTCAGCTCATGACCTTTGTCGAGGCTTGCCGGGCGTTTCATGAAACCGGCGGCCTGCCCTGCCACATTACCTTTCTGATCGAAGGCGAGGAGGAAACCGGGTCGCCGTCGCTGCCGGAATTTCTTGCCAAAACCAAAGACGAACTCAAAGCCGATATGGCGCTGGTCTGCGACACCAATATGTGGGACCGGGAGACCCCGGCGGTGACCGCTATGTTGCGCGGTCTTGTGCTTGAAGAGGTTGTCATCCATGCCGCCGATCGCGATCTCCATTCCGGCATGTTTGGCGGCGCTGCTGTAAATCCCATTCACGTTCTTGCGCAAATCATTTCTGATCTCCGCGACGAGAAGGGGCGCATTACCCTTCCCGGTTTCTATAATGGCGTGAACGAGCTGCCGGACGAAGTCGCCCAGCAGTGGCGCGAATTGCCGTTCGACGAAAGCGCTTTTCTTGGCCAAGTTGGTCTTTCGGTACCGGCGGGCGAAGAAGGCCGCAGCGTGCTCGAAATGATCTGGTCGCGGCCAACCTGCGACATCAACGGCATCGTCGGCGGTTATACGGGAAAGGGGTCGAAAACGGTTCTCCCGGCACAAGCGAGCGCCAAATTTTCCTTCCGGCTTGTCGGCAGCCAGGATCCGCGCAAGATCGCTCAATCGTTCCGGGCTTTCGTCAAAGAGCGTCTGCCCGCGGATTGCCGCGCCGGATTTGTTTCGCACGGGGCGACAAGCGCGTTGCAGCTGCCCTTCAGTTCCGAGGCCTTGTCGCGGGCGTCGCGGGCGTTGCAGGCCGAATGGGGCAAGGAGCCGGTTGTTGTGGGTTGCGGCGGGTCGATCCCGATAGTCGGCACCTTCAAACGCGATCTTGGGATGGACACGTTGATGATCGGCTTTGGCCTCGAAGACGATCGTATTCATTCGCCAAACGAAAAATACGAGCTTTCGTCGTTCCACAAGGGGGCAAGAAGCTGGGCACGGGTGTTGAACGCGCTCGCGCTGTGAGTAAAAAGCCGCCGCGCGTTAGCGTCTCAACAATTTCAACTGCACACCGCCAAGGCGCAATCCGGCGAAGAGAATGAGTGCATAGACAAATGCGCCAGAGGCGCCAAGCAACAGGAGCCCGGACACATTGGCGAAACTGCCAAGTCCCAAAGTTAAGCGGTGAAGGGGAGCGGCGGCAAAGAGCGCAAAAACCGCCAGGGCGAGCGAAGCCGCAGTCACAACCGTAGCGGTCTTCCAAAAGAACAGATCGAACTTCATTGCACCCTGCCGGCTCGCGAGAAAACACACAGCCAGCAGGTTGATCCAGGCTCCAGCCGCGGTCGCGGCGGCGAGGCCGGGTGCACCCATAGGCTTGAACAGCACGATCTTCAGCGCGACATTGATCGCAATGGCGAAGAGAGCGACCTTCATCGGCGTTTTTGTGTCTCCCCGAGCGTGGAAACTTGCAACGGCCGAGCGCACAAGAACGATTGCGAGGATCCCAAACCCATAGGCGGTGAGCACCGCGGCCGAGGCTGCTACCGCCTCCGCCTTGAATGCGCCGCGCTGAAAAGCCCCGCGGATGATGTCGCCGGGAATCAGGATAAAGGCAATGAAAAACGGTGCCGTCAGCGCGAGCGAAAGCGCCATGGTGCGGTTTTGCGTATGCAAAGCGCCGCCGGTATTTCCTGCCGCGAATAGCCTGGCCATCTGAGGCAGAACCACGGTGCCGGCCGCTATGCCAATGACGCCGATCGGAATTTGGTAGAGGCGTTCGGCATAGTAGATTGAGGATACGCCGCCGGTGGGCAGCATGGAACTTAAGATGGTGTCGGCGAACAGCGCGATTTGCGTGCCGGCCGAACCGATCACTCCGGGACCAAGCATTGCCAGGAAATGCTTGACGTGCTTTGTCATCGCGGGACGCGCGAGGCGCTCGAAAATTCCGGCATGATAGGCGGCCGCGGACGTCATTACGAGCTGCAGCGCGCCAGAAATCGTCAGTCCCCAGCTCGCCGCCAAGCCGGGATTGGCAAACAAAAAAGCAAGACAAAGAAATACAATCATCGTCACATTCATCACGACCGGCGCGAAGGCCGCGGCGACGAAACGGCCATGCGCATTCAAGCTGGCCGATTGCAGCGTGACGAGGGTGATGAACAGCAGATAGGGAAAGGTAATCCGCGTCAGCGTCACGGCGAGGGCAAATTTTTCCGGATCGGCGCGAAAGCCGGGAGCAAGAAGGTCGATGACATAGGGCATGAACACAAAGGCAGCCGAGAGCAATACAAGCTGCACAAGGAACAGCCCGGGAAAAACCC
>CAYWHF010000073.1:0-8922 GCA_964457695.1 uncultured Methylocapsa sp. | reverse complement strand
CGTCGCGCAGACGCTCGGCCTGCAGGATGACGTCGATCGAGCCCACGATCATCTCGCGGATGGTCTTGGTGGGCAGCGAATAGCCGCCCATGGTGATCATGGATTCGAGACGGCTCATAGCCTCGCGCGGGGAATTCGCGTGCAACGTCCCCATTGAGCCATCATGGCCGGTGTTCATTGCCTGCATGAGATCAAAGGCTTCAGGGCCACGAACCTCGCCAACGATAATTCGTTCTGGACGCATGCGAAGGCAGTTCCTCACGAGATCACGCATCGTGATTGCGCCACTCCCTTCAAGGTTTGGCGGCCGCGTTTCGAGACGGACCACATGCGGCTGCTGCAATTGCAGCTCGGCCGCGTCCTCGCAGGTAATCACCCGTTCGTCATCGTCGATATAATTGGTCATGCAGTTGAGGAGCGTCGTCTTTCCTGAACCTGTTCCGCCTGAAATCAGAACGTTGCAGCGTACGCGTCCGATGATTTTGAGAATCTCCCCGCCTTCTGGGGAGATCGAACCGAAGCGGATCAGCTCGTCGAGGGTTAACTTATCTTTTCTGAATTTGCGGATGGTGAGAGCTGGGCCATCGATTGCCAGCGGCGGGGCGATGACATTAACGCGCGAGCCGTCTAAAAGGCGCGCGTCGCAGATTGGTGAGGCTTCGTCCACACGGCGCCCGACTTGACTAACGATGCGCTGGCAAATGTTCATCAACTGCGAATTGTCGCGGAAGCGGATGTTGGTTAACTGAATTTTGCCGCCAACTTCAATGAATGTCTGGGTAGCGCCATTCACCATGATGTCGGCGATGTCGTCGCGCCCAAGAAGAGGCTCGAGGGGGCCATATCCCAGAACGTCATTGCAGATATCGTCGATCAAGTCCTGCTGCTCGGCAGTGGACATGGCGACGCTCTTGATTGCGATGATTTCGTGAACAATATCGCGGATTTCATCGCGCGCGCTTTCGGCGTCGAGACGCGACAGCTGCGACAGGTCGATTGCCTCGACGAGAGCGCCAAAAATCATACTTTTGGTGGCGTAATAGCTGTCGCTGCGCTGCGGCTCCGCAGCAATGGGGCGCACAGTCTGCGCGTTCTGACCGGCCACAACGCCGGCCGATTTTGAAGCGGTGACTAGTTGTGGCGTTGCGGCCGGGCTATTGTCACGCGCGCCTGAGACTGTACGCTTGCCGAACATAACAAACCTCTTACCGGCATTGGCTTCTCGCGCCGGCCCACGCTGCTCTTATTGACCCCCAACCGCTTGAGCCTCCGGCAGGGCGGAACGTCCTATTGCAAATTGTGCCGTGCCGGACGGCGCAATGGGTTCAGGACGCTTTCTTGCGGCTAAACCGTACCATCAAAGGATCGAGAAAGTTGCGTTTCGCTTTACGAGGGTCGTTCCGGCCGATAATTTTTCGCGTAAGCTCCTTGATTGTGGCGGCGGTTTTGCCCGCGGCATCGACCTCCGCAATCATCTGCCCATTGTTGGCTGCCGTGCCAAAAAGTTTTGGTTCGAACGCAATGATTCCCGCGGGTGTGACGTCGACAGCCTTGGCGAAATCGTTAATGCCAATTTCAGGCCTTTTTGGAATTCCCACCAAGTTCATGACTAGCTTTGGCTTTGCGTCGTGCAACCGCGCCGCGCGCAGCGTGTCGACCAGGTTTTTCGTATTGCGCAGGCTGGCAAGGTCCGGCGCCGCAACAATGACGATCTCTTCCGAATTGACGAGCATGCGCCGTGTCCAGCAGGTCCAACCATGCGGGACATCCAGGATCACGAAAGGTGTTGTGGCGCGCAAAATATCGACCAAATGGTCAAACGCGGTTTCTGCAAAATCATACATCCGGTCGAGGCTCGCAGGAGCAGCGAGAATGCTCAGTTTTTCACCGCATTTTGTTAGGAGCCGGTCGACAAGATTATCATCAATCCGGTCTGGCGCGAACACGGCGTCGGCGATACCCTGGGGAGGGTCTTGATTGTAATCGAGTCCCGCCGTTCCGAAGCCAAGGTCCATATCGACGAGAACGGTTTGAATATCGAGGTCCCGCGCGATCGAAAAGCCGACATTATGCGCGATCGTGGACGCGCCGGTCCCGCCCTTTGCGCCTGTTACGGCGATAATCTTGCCAACCGGCTTCGCTCCTGTGATGGTATAAAGACTGGAGATCGCGCGGATGAATTCCACGGCACTTAATGGCGCGACAAGATATTCGCTGATCCCACGCGTCATGAGTTCACGATAAAGTATGATGTCGTTGGTACCTCCGAGGACCACGACCTTGGTGCCGGTATCGCAGAATTCGGCGAGCGATTCCAGATGCGACAGGAGTTCGCTGCGGCTCCCGGCTGTTTCGAGGACAATGATATTAGGGGTCGGCGCATCACGAAAGGCGTTCACGGCGGCGGCCGGGCCGCCCATATGCACGGACACATGCGCTCTTTCCATCCGGCGATCGCCGGCCGCCGCCTCGACCATCCTTGCGATCTCCTCCGATTCGCAAAACGCCTGCAGGGAGATCCGCGGGACCGGGGCTATCTGGTGGGGGTCGAAACTGGTTTGGGTCTTCATCGCTTATTGCCCATTAGTTCCGATAGTGCTGATCGAGTCTGAGGTTACCCGCCAAGTGCTGGGATCCTTTGCTTGACGGCGGTTGTCGATTACGCGGGTGCGCATATTTGTATCTTCGGGCGTTTCCGCCTGCGGCGACACGAGATCGCGCGGATCGGCGACCTGCGAGGCAAATGCGGTTTGGTAGGCGCAACCAAAATTCCAATAGGGCTTGTTGCTCCAGTCCTCTGGCGCGCCGCTGCCGATCCCAAGGTCGCGCGGCCACTGCCCGCAACGGTCTGCCACCGCCGCCTTGAGGCCCGAAAAGCTCAGACGCACAGGCGCGACGAGATTGGGTCCGGCGGGATAGGGCGCTACAATCGTCTGCGCGTGCACCCCCGCGCTCCAAAGAGCGTGACGGACTGGTTCCGTGGAAGGCGGCCCGTCGGCTCCGTCCGGCGGCGATATCGTAACCGGTCCGCGGCCAAATTTCTTATAGAGGACGGCGAATTCGTGCAGCCGCGCCGCGGAGCGTCCATCAAACCGACCGCTCACCGGCTCGACGAGAATTTGCAGCCTATAGGGCTCCTCGGCAAGCACGATTGGATGCCGAACCTGGTAATCGTCTTGTGGAACCGATGATACGGCCATGCGATTTGTTGCACCGCAAGCAGCGAGCGCAAAGACCAAGCATAGGGGCAGAAGATCGCGCGGCAAATCGCGCGCTTGGCGAGTCAATCTTCTGGGGGAACGGGTCATGACTGGCATAGTATGCAGAGCTTTCTTGATTTGCATGTCCGGACCTCAATCCTGGATAAATCCGACGGGTCCCTTGTAATCCTGGATGGCTTCTTGATTGCCGGGCGACGCGTAGAGCTTGTTGATTCGTCCAAGCAGCCAGGCTTGCGGATCGCTCGCATCGGCAAAACCATCGGTCGGCTTAGCGATTTGGTTCGCTTGCACGGGTTTGACGATGTAGGGGGTCACGATGATCATGAGCTCGGTCTCGTCCCGCTGGTAGTCTCGGGAGCGAAAAAGCGTGCCGAGAACCGGAAGGTCGAGGAGGCCCGGAAGACCGTTGAAGGCTTGGTGCGATCTCGTCTCGAGAAGACCGGCGGAAGCGATCGAGCCGCCTGAGGGAATTTCGACCGTCGTCGCGTTTCTTCGGGTAAGAAGTCCTGGGACAAACGCGCCGAAGATGGTCGCGCCATGTGCGGGGTCTAACTCGCTCACTTCCGTCGCCAGATGAAGCTCGATTCGGCCCTCGGCCAGAACCGAAGGCGTAAAGTTCAAGGTGACACCATAAGGCTGGTAGGTGGTGCCGCCCGTGCAATTGGTGGTTGACGCGGCACCCGTCCCAACTGCGCTACAAGAGGGCACGCTTGGGATCGGTATTTCGCCGCCGACGGTGAGTTTCGCGCTTTCACCCGAGACGGCGGAAACCGTGGGCTCCGCCAGTATGCGTGTAACACCATAGCGCTCGAAGGCCTGCAGCGTCGCGCTCAGGCTGTTGTCCGGATTATGCGCCCTTAGGGCTGTCGTTGTGGCGTCTAAGGGATAACCGGGCGCGGCAACGGACGCGGGCGCAATCACGCCTTGGATTGGGAAAGGGTTGAATTGCGTGAACGTGCCCCAATTTGCGACCAGCGAGCTTGTGGTGATCCCGAGTTGTTTGGCCACTTCGCGGCCGACTTCGGCGACGGTGACCTTTAGCATCACCTGAGCGCGGCCGCGTATCGTGATCAGATTGATTATCCCGCTCGTGTCCTCCGCCTGACTCTGGTTTGCAGGCGTGATGTTTACGATGGGGGTGCTGACATTGGTTGTCTGCGAGGCCGCTCCATTCGCGCTTGTCGTGCTCTGGGAGCCAGGAACGGCGGCGGGCGACCGGAAAGCCTTAGCGATGTCGAGCGCTTGTTTTGCCTCTTCGGGGGAATCGACTGTTCCGGTCAGAATGATATATTGATTATTAGCCAGCCGCGCTTTGATCGCCGCACCGGGCATCACGGTGCGCAACATTCTTTGCAGTCCGCCAATGTCAATAACAAAAACAGAAGGGGTGTTAATGCTTAGTTCATAGGAAGCGATCTTACGGCCCATGTGATCCAAGGCAAAGACCGTTGTTTGACCGCCTTTCACGCCGATGAGATAGAGCTTGTGCGGAGAGCGGACCAAGGCGTTGGCGATGCTCGGATCGGCGACGAAGATCTCGGCCGCATCCTGAGGCAGATCGCAAACGACGGACTGGCCCGCGCCCAAGGAAATTTGATGGGGCGATGGACCGCGACAGGACGCAATTTCGCCCTGCTCTTGCGCATGAGCCGCCCTCACGCCCGCAACCCCGGAAAAGATTGCTATCAATCCCCAGGCGAGTATCGGGATCAGGCGTTTCATGCGTGGATCTCCAAAACCATGCGTTCTCTCTTTTCGGACCGCGCAAACGGCTCCGCGTCCGCGCGAACTATCCGCTCACCGCAGCTTGTCTTGTTTCGCGCCGCCGCCCGGAACCATCTTCCAATCTCCGGCGAGGTGTTCATTTCTTTCGCCGGCGGTGTTCGCATCGCTCATGCTTCGTAAGGTCAATGTGAGCGAGCCGGTGCGTTGCGCGATGAGAAGCGTTTCGGCTTGCTCGGGCGTGACTTCCAAGGTTGCATTCCCTCCCGTGACGGCGCGTTCGTTGGGGTTCAGCTGTTCTCTCTGGCCGATCGCTAGCACGCGAACATTCCGCGCGATGATTTCGCTGATAGGATTTCCTTCGATCCTTTGCGAATACTTCTCGTTCTGGAGCATGCGAATGAAGTGTTCATCCTTGAAAATGTGAATCACATCGACATAATGATTTGGCAGAATAAACCCGCCAGCCGTGCTCGAACCTTGCGGGTCGATATTGATCGATACCGCGCGCATCCCCGAGTGCAACGAGGCAAGCAGGCCGGAACGCGGATCCTTGGATATGCGTTCGGGCCGCAAATAGTCGTCCTTGTAAATATTTTCGATGACCGTCCAGCCCTTCCTGGCGTCGATGGCATTGGGCTCGGCGCTTTTCCATATAAAACCTTCGGGACTATGGTCCTTTGGCTCCCAACGCATGCTGTTCTCGTCGAGGATGTCGTCCCGGTGCAGTTCTTTTGCCGCGACAAGAACGGCATCGGTTGGGGCAGGAGGCGGCGGCGGCGGCGGCGGGGGGGCCTCGGGCGGTTTCGAAGTACTCGCAAGCATTGCGGCGGCTAATCCCGCCACCAGCGCTACTGCAAGAACCAAAATACGAGCTGGTTTCATTTTTAATATTACCCGTCATGTCTGTCTTCACATTCCCGTGCCTTGGGCGGCCGGGTGCAAGCAGGCCGCGCAAAGGGGGAACCCGATTGCAACATTCGAGCGGCAATTTTGGCTTAAACGGACGGGAACAATTTGAGACGATGCCATGCCGGCATCGCATTAATTTCCGGTGCGGACTTTTTGAGGCGGCAAAGCCCGCGTGCACCCGTGACCCTGCGTCACTCTTCCCGGAGCTTCGCGAGCAACCGGCGCGCCTTCGCAAGATGAGGCAGGTCGAGCATCTCGCCTTCGAATCCGATCACGCCTGCCTCGGGTTCTGCTTCGAAAGCCGCAACAACTGCGCGCGCCTTGGCGATCGACTCTTGCGACGGCGTAAAGATCTCGTTGATAATCGCGATCTGCACAGGATGAATGGCCATTTTCCCGGCAAAACCATCACGCTTGGCCGATTCGCATTCGCGCCTCAAAGCCGCCAAATCGCGAAAATTCCCTTGCACCGCATCGATCGCCAGCGCTCCGGCAGAGGCGGCGGCAAAAAGTGTCAAGCTCCGCGCAAGCACATAGGGAGAAGTATAAAGCCCATCGGCGTCCCTATTCGACTCTGCGCCGAGGCAGGCAGCGAGGTCTTCCGCCCCCCAAGTAAGCCATTCGAGACGAGCGCTTGCGGCTGCATAAGTCCCCATTGCGAAGATCGAGGCCGCCGTCTCGGTGACGATTGCCGCAATTCGCGTCGCGCCGTCGGCAAGATCATGTTCCGCCTCCTTGACCGCGAGCAGTGCGCCAAGGTGCTGGACCGACGCGCCGTTGCGGCATTTTGGCAAGAGGATCCCATGCGGCCGCGACGGCATCAAGGCGTCGAGATCGGCGCTCGTCAGGCCTGAGTCGAGCCCATTGACGCGCACATAAAGACGCGGGCATGCGTCTTGCGCAACGGTGCGCGCGAGGAAGGCTGCCGCCTGTTCCCGGGCTTTTTGTTTTGCTTGCGGCAAGACGGAATCTTCAAGATCGAGAATTAAGCAATCGGCCGTGCTTGAGACGGCTTTTTCGAGCTTCCTTTCGCTGTCGGCTGGAACGAAAAGCAGCGAACGCATGCTCCACCTTAGGCGTCTCAAAAAGTCCGTCTCTTCATAAATGCCTGGCGGCGGCACTCGGCGACAAGCCTGCCCTCCTGTTGATAGGCGCGGTGGAGGAATTCGACAATTCCGGCATCCGGCCTTGAGTTTGAGGGGCGCTTTCCCAAAACTTCCGTCGTGACATGTAGCGTGTCGCCCTCGTAAAGGGGCGCCGGAAATTTCACCTCGCTCATCCCGAGATTGGCAACCGTCGTGCCGAGCGTGAGGTCGTTGACCGAAATTCCAATCATGAGGCCGAGCGTAAAGAGCGAGTTAACCAATGGCCTTCCCCATTCCGTCTCCTCGGCGCAAAAATGGGCGTCGATATGGAGCGGCTGCGGATTTAGGGTCATGTTGGAAAACAACATATTGTCCATTTGCGTGACGGTCTTTGTCAGCCGGTGCTCGGTCAATGTGCCAGGGACGAAATCTTCAAAAAACAACCCTCCGCGTTTGTGGAGCTTCGGACCCTGCTGCGGTTCGCTCATCGGATTTTCCAATCATGCCGCCTTGGGCGTTCAAAGCCTGGTGGCTGGATTATAACAGGCGTTAATTCTCTTTTTACCATGTTGGAGGAAACTCGATTTTAAAATAATTTTTTTGGATTCGCGAAAAATGGCTATTCAAGAATTGTTAACTTGTCTGCCCGCCGTGCCCCCTGCAACGCTGGCAGAGGGGGCGGGCAAGCTGGTGCATGCCTATCTTTACGGTGACCTTCCGGAGCCGGAGCGGGAGGACGCAAGGCGCGCCTTGACCCTGCTCGTCGATCACTCCTCGCCCGCCGTTCGCCGCGCTCTGGCCGAGGGTCTCGCCTGTGCCGAGAATGTGCCCCATTACCTGGTCCACACGCTTGCCAACGACAGTTCCGATGTCGCATCGATCATTCTTGCGCGCTCGCCTCTGCTTTCCGACGCCGAACTTGTCGATTGCGTTGCAACGGCGGATGCCGTCGCGCAATCGGCTATCGCCCGCCGCCCGTGGGTTCTCGCGCCCGTGTGCGGCGCGCTCGCCGAAGTCGGAGTCTTGGAGGCCTTGATTGCTCTTGCTTCCAATCCCGGCGCAGAGCTTTTGGAGTTTTCCATCCGCCGGATGATTGAGCGTCATGGCCATGACGGGGATCTGCGCGCTGCGCTTCTTTCGCGTCCAAACCTGCCTGTGTCCATACGCTCTGACCTTGCGGGTGCGGCGGCCGTTTCGGTTGCCGCCAGAATGACGGAGCGCGCCGGACTGCCGCCGGAAAAGGCCGAATGCCTCATGCGGGATGCAAGGGAGCGCGCCATCGTCGAAATAGCCGCCGAGACCGCGAGCGAGACAAAGGAGACGGTGAATTTTGTCGCACATCTGCGGCGGTCCAAGCAGCTGACCGCCGGGCTTTTGCTGCGCGGCTTGCTCAGCGGCAACAGGACTCTGTTTGAAATTGCGCTTTGCGAATTGAGCGGTCTTGCCTTGCGGCGTGTCGTGGCCTTCGCGGCCAAAGCCAGAAGCGCCGGTTTTGCAGCCCTTTACCGCAAGGCGGGTATGCCCAAACGCCTGTTGCCCGCTTTCATTGCGAGCCTGGAGGCGCTCAAAAGATCCGATCATACTGCGCCAACGAGCGCGCGGCTCCGGAACCCGCTGATCGACTCCGTCCTTCGCGCGAGCATGTCCATCAACAATGGAGAACTCGATTTTTTGATTTCCTTTCTGCACCGCCTCGAAGCGGAAGCCGCCCGGGAAGAGGCACGCGAATTTCAAGCGAGCGCGGTGGTCAGCGCACCAATGCTCCCGCCGGCATCCCACCCAATCCCGGCAACGCCCGCAAGTGCTGCAAAGCGCTTCGATATAGTCATCGATCTTGAAGCCTTTGAGGCCGCTCTTATGGCGGCTTGAGTTTGATCAGGCGGAGCGGCTACCGCTCCTTAGAGGCTGGGAATCTGTGGGACTTTCGTGCTTTTCGCGCCTACTAGTTGCTTGATTCAACTCAGGCGAATAACGCACAAATT
>CAYWHF010000072.1:0-9007 GCA_964457695.1 uncultured Methylocapsa sp. | reverse complement strand
CGGCAGCCTGCGCCGGCTAGCCGCGCGGTCTCCCTTTGGACTATTTTGCCCATTCGGGGCTTTTTGGAGGCAGAGCCTTTTACTCCGCCCTTATTCCCCGGCCACCCGTCCTGTCTGGCAAGGCTTTTTTGCCTCAAACAGGGAATCATAAATCAAAAGCCCTACGCCAAGCACAATTGAAACATCCGCGATATTGAAGACATACCAGGAGAATGATCCCAGGTGAAAATGATAGAAATCGGTCACGAAACCGTAAGCCAGACGGTCATAGAGATTACCAAGTGCCCCGCCGACAATTAAGCCGAGGCCAAGTCCAGCGATTTTTGTTCGGGTCTTCCAAAGCCAGACGCCCAAGAAAGCCGTGGCCGCGAAGATGAAGGCGAGCAAGCTGAGGCGCTGAACGCCCGTTTGCGCCTGCAACAGCGAATAAGAAATGCCGGTATTTTTTTTATAAACCACGTCAAAGAAAGGGCTGAGCCGGATCGGCTGGCGCGCCTCGATACCATAGACAAAGATAAGCCAAAGCTTGTTCGCCTGATCGGCAATCAGCGCGGCAAGCGTTGCCAATAGGCCGAGAAGGCGGGGGCTCATGGCCATTGGCCGAGGGTCCGCAGCTCCCGAAGAGCCGCTGCGTCACGGGGACTGACATCGGGAAATTCGCCGTCCGTGCCGACAAGGGGTGAAAACTTCCAAGATCGCGCGCATTTTCGTCCCTCGGCGCGCAAAGGCAGCACCGCGACGCCAGAAACGTCATCGAGCCGGAAGGCGCCCTCAGGCCCTTCGCCAGTTTCGACAGCTATATCCGATGTGATGCAAACTTCAGCAAAATCGACCGTTTTGAGTATGTTGCGCAAGGATGGGTCAGCGACAAAAATCCTTGGCGCGGCTTCAAGCGACGCGCCGATCCGCTTCTGTGCCCGCTCGATCTCAAGTGCGCCGGTAACAACGGAGCGGACGCGGCGGATTTTTTCCCATTTTTGGCAAAGCGCATCGTTTCGCCACGTGGCCGGGACCATTGGAAAAGTTTCGAGATGCACCGAGATTGCTTTTGGATAGCGCGAAAGCCACGCCTCCTCCACTGTGAATGCAAGAACCGGGGCAAGCCACAGAGTCACGGAGCGAAAAATCTGTTCAATCGCTTCGAGCGCGGCGCGCCGCTTCTTGCTCGAAGGCGGCTCGCAATAAAGCGCGTCTTTGCGGATGTCGAAATAGAAGGCCGAAAGATCGGTGTTGAGAAAGGCCGTTAGCCGCGAAACAGCGCGCTTATAATCAAACTGCGCATAGGCGCCGCGGATCTCGTCGTCGAGTTCTGCGAGGCGATGCAGCATCAGCCTTTCGAGTTCGCCCATCGCATCAAAGTCAACCGTGCTCGAAGGGTCGTAATGCGAAAGCGAGCCGAGCATCCAGCGGATCGTGTTGCGGAGTTTTCGATAGGTCTCGACGAAAGTTTTCAAAATTTCCGGCCCGATGCGCACGTCGTCGGAATAATCCGATGCCGCGACCCAGAGCCGCAAAATATCGGCGCCCGCATCTTTGATGACGGTTTGGGGAGCGACGACATTGCGAAGCGACTTCGACATTTTCTGGCCTTTCTCGTCGAGAAAAAAACCATGAGTCAGAACCGCATCGTAAGGCGCTCGGCCACGCGTGCCGCAGGACTCGAGAAGCGAGGACTGAAACCAGCCGCGATGCTGGTCCGAGCCTTCGAGATACATGATCTCGTCCGTTCCGCCGTCGCGCCGCCGGTGAATGCCCGCGAATTGAGGAAAATGTTTTGGATCATCGAGCGTGAAGGCGTGGGTCGAGCCCGAATCGAACCAGACATCGAGAACGTCGTCGATTTTTTCGTATTGTTCAGGATCATAACCGGGACGGAGGCAACGGGCGGCCGCCCCTTGCGCAAACCAGGCGTCCGCGCCCTCCTGTTCGAAAGCATCCGTAATGCGCTGATTGACTCTATCATCCACAAGGATTTCGTTTGTTTCCTTGTTGACGAAGATGGCGATCGGCACCCCCCAGGCCCGCTGGCGCGAGATGACCCAATCAGGCCGGTTTGCGATCATGCCTCTTATGCGGTGTTCACCAGATGCAGGGTACCATTTTGTCTTCGCAATTTCGCTAAGCGCGATCCGCCGAAGTGTCTGCCAATCTTTGTTAGGTTTGTCGAGCGCAATAAACCATTGCGGCGTGTTGCGGAAAATGACGGGTTTTTTGGAGCGCCAGGAATGCGGATATTGGTGCTTGAGTTTTCCGCGCGCGAGGAGCTTGCCAGCTTCGATCAGAGCCTTGATGACGGCCTCGTTGGCGTCGCCCTTGTTGCCCTTGTCGTCGATGACGCGGCGGCCTTCGAATCCGGGGGCTTCGTTTGTAAAAAAGCCATCGGCGTCGACGGTATAGGGGATATGTGTGTCGATGCCCCCTCCTTCGAGCCAGGCTTTGTTGGCGATCCAAATATCGAAGTCGTCGCGGCCATGCGATGGCGCCGTATGCACGAACCCGGTGCCCGTGTCCTCGGTGACGTATTCGCCTTGCAGTAGGGGAACAGGGAACTGGTAGCCAGGCATCGTCTTTGCCAGAGGATGCGCGCAATGCACATCCCCGCCACAATTGAAGTCATTCTCTCGTTCGAAAGCTTCCACGCGCGCCGCCCTAAAGACCTCGGCGGCGAGGCTGTCCGCGACTAAATATATATTGCCTTCCTTCGCCCAATTTCCCGTCGAAGACGCCGTCACACGATAGCGGCCATATTTTATTTTCCTGGAAAACGAGATGGCTCTATTTGCAGGCAAGGTCCATGGTGTCGTTGTCCAGATCACTACAGACGCGCGATCAAGACCAATCGTTTTGAGCTGCTCTGGTCCCGATAGTCGTTTAGGGAGGTATGGGGCCGCTGGATCAGGTCCCATCGCGGAAACAAACGGAAACGCCACATAGACCGCATCACTCACAAAATCTTCATATTCCACCTCCGCCTCGGCGAGCGCGGTCTTTTCCACCACACTCCACATCACCGGTTTCGAGCCACGGTAGAGCAGGCCGCTCGCCGCAAATTTCATGATCTCGCGGGCGATCTGCGCCTCGGCGGCAAAGCTCATCGTGAGATATGGATGCTCCCAATCCCCTATGACCCCGAGTCGCTGAAACTCCTCGCTTTGCACGGAAACCCAATGTTCGGCAAAGGCGCGGCACTCGCGGCGAAACTCATTTATTGGCACCGCATCCTTGTTCTTGCCCTTGGCGCGATAATTTTCCTCGATCTTCCATTCGATCGGCAGGCCATGGCAATCCCAGCCCGGCACATAATTTGAGTCTTTTCCCAGCATCCGCTGCGAGCGCGTCACAAGGTCCTTAAGAATCTTGTTCAGCGCGTGGCCGGTATGAATATTGCCATTGGCGTAAGGCGGGCCGTCGTGAAGAACGAATTTGGGCTTGCCCTGCCCCGCCTCGGCAAGGAGACGATAAAGCCCGATCTCCTGCCAGCGCTTGAGAATCTCTGGCTCCTTCTCCGGCAGCGATGCGCGCATGGGAAAATCGGTGCGCGGCAAAAAAAGGCTCTTCGAATAATCGGCGGCGTTTTCCGCAAGCCCGTCACCCCCCATGCTTTTCGTTCCAGTCTCTCTGTCCATTATTTTCCGGCCTGCTCCCATCGCGAAAATGCGATAAGCAGAAAACGAATCCCGCCCTTGCCGGCCGGAGCGAGCACTTAGGCTCGCGTCCCGGCCGGGCGCATAATTCGCACAGGCAGAAAAACGCCGATTGCGGCCATGGACTGTCTTCTAGCAAGAGAGCCCCGGCGGATAAAGCCCGCCGGGCAGGACCCAGTCGGAGAGGAGCCGCCAAAACCCTAATAATTTGGCCAGCACCGGCGGCCATACGGCCCAATGCGATAGCCCGGAGGGCAGGAACGCCAATTGTACCCGCCCCACTGGCCGCCTGGACGGCAGCCGCCCCAGGGACCCCGGTGCCCGTAAGGGCCGCAGCCGCCAAAAACACGTATCATGCTCCCGTCGTCCGGCCATAATCTATACGCAGCCGCAAGGCCTTGATCGAGCACCAGCGGCGCAGCACCAGCCGGCCCGGAGAGCAAAGCCACGAAACCAAATAGGCTACAAGCCGCAATTGCACTTTTCATTTTACGCATCGAAACCTCCATTCCCGCGTTGGGCATGTTTGCTTAAGTGAAAGGAATCCATGCCAACGCATAATGCGATTTAACGGTTTTTATCCTGAATTCCTGCTGAATAACGCGCCGCTTCCAGGCCGCGGAAAAGAAGTTAACAGATTCCTGCTTGTGCAACCGGCAATAGCCTACCGCAACGGGTCCAGTTTGGCGTAAGCATTGCGTAAAATCATGCTCTCCTTTGGAGTTCTATCTCCCGTGCCCGTCCGCCGTCTCGATCCGATCCTTATCGACCGCATCGCGGCGGGCGAGGTTGTCGAGCGGCCCTCGGCCGTCGTCAGGGAACTCGTCGAGAATGCGCTCGACGCGGAGGCGACTCGGATCGATATTGCAATCGAATCGGGCGGCAGCCGCCTGATTCGCGTGATCGACAATGGCAGCGGCATGGCGCCAGAGGATCTCGACCTTGCGGTCGAGCGCCACGCCACCTCCAAACTGCCTCTTGGCGATCTTTCCCAAATCGCGACACTTGGATTTCGTGGCGAGGCCCTGCCGTCCATCGGCTCCGTCGCGATCCTCGATATTTTTTCGCGCGTAAAGGAAGCGCCGCAGGGATTTTCGATCCGCGTCGATCAGGGCCGGAAATGCGCCATTGCCCCATGCGGAGAGCCGCAGGGAACCAGGGTCGAGGTTCGCGATCTTTTTGCCGCGACCCCGGCACGGCTGAAGTTCCTAAGAAGCGAGCGCACGGAGGCACGTGCCTGCGCGGATGCGGTGCAACGGCTTGCCATGGCGCAGCCCCTAGTGCGCTTCACTTTTGCCGCGGCAGAAACCGCGGGTTTCGACTATCGGGTTCGCGGCGAGGGGAGCGACGCCATGCTCGCGAGAATCGCCGATGTCTTGGGCCAAGATTTTCGCGCCAATGCGCTCAGCGTCGATGCCGAGAGGGAAGGTTTCCGCCTCAAAGGCTTTGCCGGCCTGCCGACCTGGCACAAAGCCAATGCGGCTCAACAATATCTTTTTGTGAATGGCCGCCCGGTTCGCGACAAGCTTTTGGCGGGCGCGGTGCGCGCGGCCTATATGGATTATGTGCCGCAGGCCCGCCATCCCGCGCTTGCGCTTTTTCTCGAATGCGATCCGCGCGAGGTCGATGTCAATGTGCATCCGGCAAAAGCCGAAGTCCGGTTTCGCGATGCGGGCCTCGTGCGGGGGCTTTTGATCGGCGCGCTCAAACAAAGTCTTCACGACGCGCTTCATCGCACATCCCCTGCGCATGCCAAAAGCGCGATCGAGCGCCTCGGGCAAAGTGCGAGCCAAGGGATCGCGCCAAAGGATTTTTCCGCGCCCGCCAAGGATTGGGATTGGCAAAAATCCCCGGCCTATCCGGGGTTTGCCGAGAGCGCGGCGCCCGTGCTCAATGATCTCGTACCTGGCGTAGACGCGCTAGCCGCCGACACAAGGGCGCATGCACAGGAACCCGCGCCAGAAAATCTCGATGCGCCGCTTGGCGCCGCGCGGGCGCAGATCCACGATTGCTATATCATTGCCCAGACCCGCGACGGACTTGTGATTGTCGATCAGCATGCCGCGCATGAGCGACTCGTTTACGAAGGCCTCAAGACCGCGCGCGCCAACAAAAATGTCCCGCGACAGGCGCTGCTGATCCCCGTAATTGTCGAGATGGAGCAATGCGACGTGGAGCGGATCGAGGACGTGAGCTCGCTCCTTGCCGAATTGGGTCTTGTTGTCGAGCCTTTTGGGCCGGGCGCAGTTGCGGTCTATGAAATGCCCGCGCTTTTGAAAAGCGCAGATGCGGCGAGCCTCATCCGCGATCTCGCCTCGGCGCTTCGCGAGGACGAGCGTTCGGTGGCGCCGCTCGAAAAACGTCTCGAATACACGCTCGCGACCTTTGCCTGCCACCATTCCGTGCGCTCCGGCCGCCGCCTCGGGGCCGAGGAAATGAACGCACTGTTGCGCGAAATGGAGCGCACGCCGGGCTCCGGCCAATGCAATCACGGCCGCCCGGTCTATGTCGAACTAAAGCTCGCCGACATCGAAAAGCTGTTTGGGCGGAGATAGACGTGGTGGCGCAAATTAATTTGCGTGTAGGCGCGCGGCGTCGGTTTACCAGATTCACGCCGTCGGTATCGCCTCATTCACGATTTTACCGCGTCGCAAGCCTGTTTAATAAGGCTATCAGCCCGCGGATCATCGATACCAAGACTTCCGAAGATCTTTTTAGCGTTATGGGCTATTTCGGCCTTAGATAACGGCGTAAACTGTGTCGCCTTAGACCACAAAGAATTCCAGTACTGGCCTAGGACCTTGGCGAGTGGATGTGACGCGCTGACCTCCCATACATCGAGTTCCAAATCTACGTTCGCGAAGGTAAATGCCCCAAACAGAAAAACTTCATCGTCGATAATTCTCAGATTCATCATGGGTAAGTCTTGCGGCGGCTTGAGGAAATATTTCACTTCATAACGGCCAGCCCTTGCCTCCAAAAATTCGTATGCGTCCTGCAATGCATTCACAAATCTCTCTTCGGAATAAAACACTTCGACGGTTTGGTAATTAAGTTTCTTGGCCTTTACACGGCAGCGGAAGTCGCCATCTTCAAGCTCCCGCGGCCTATTCCGATATCGCGAATCCTTCTGTCTGGAGAGCACCGCCAATTTTAAGTTTTTTGCCGTTTTTATGCGCTCTAATATAAATTTGTCATATGTGTCTTCATTCGAATTCCAAGACGTAATCTCGGCGGTACGATATTTCTTGTTAAATTCCTCCGGCGCTTTGAAGAGATCGTCGGGATCACCCAATAACTTACTCGCCAGCGCACATAGGTTATTGGCTGATGGTTCCGTCTGCCCATTTAGCCACCGGCTAACTTGTGCGCGATCAACGCTGGTTACTCTGGCTAAATCCTCCCGCGTGAGTTTGAGATCGTTCATACGTGCTTTAAGGTTGGCGGTGAAATTGTCTTGCCGATCCTCGGCCATGGGAACGACCTCGCGCTTGCGTGCAACATGTGTTGCATCCATCCGCGGTACGATTGCAAGCGGACCTTGCAATTTGCTTGCTAGTGCATGGTTTCAGCTATTTATGGGATGCCTCTCATAATTGGAGGCACCTCAATGTCGTCACCTTTCCCCATCGTCAAGAACATCAGCGCAGACATACTTCATTCTGTCTTGGATGGAACCAAGCCGGGATTCGTCATTCAAGACTTTGCCAACGAGGATGAACTTAAGCGCGGCGCAAGCGCATCGCAGCTTCTCTCTGAGGCTGTTACGAGGGGTCCTGACTTGGGGGTGTCGGGACCAACAATCGGTTCCGCCGGCACTGGCGACGATCAGATGGAAACCTATCTTGCTTCCGCGCCAAATACTGTGAACGAGGCGCGTGCGGTTTTTGGTGGCTACTCTCCCATCGACCGTCTGCTGGCTCAAATTCTTGAAATTTACCCTCCAGGGCTCAAAATTCCTCAGAGAGGCGGGAGACGCTACGCATCCCAGCACTTTCGGTTTTGGAAAGACGGGGGCGAAGCTGTTCCCCACCGTGATAGTAACACGACAAGTGCACTTAATTTTGGGATCAATAAAAGGCTCGCCTGCAATGTCTTCATCGAATGCGGAAGGGAGGAAAGCGGAGCGCTCGAGCTGTTCGAGCGTTTAGAGGACGCCGAATATCTAAGGCTGGAAGCAAAGGCAAAGTTGGCGGTGGGTTTTGGTCTCAGTCGCGACGATATTGGTTCGCCGCGCGCAGTAGTCGTTCCACAACCCGGGAGCCTCATTATTTTTGACGCCAACATAGTGCATGCCGTGGCACCTGTAATCGGATGCCGCACAACAAACTCATGCTTTCTCGGCTACGTCGCTGCGAATGAACCGTTCCTGGTTTTTGCGTGAGGTTTTCTCGCGAGCCCGCCAACGCTGTTGGGCGGGCTCTTTTCTTCATCGTATAATATTGGCTAGGCAAGAGTGATCGCCACGCGGGCACAGGAACTGATGATTTGGCGCGATTTTGCGAGACGTTGTACCTCGCCAAAATGCCGGTGGAGCTGAGAGGATTCTCACACCTTCTCTCCTCCTTGCCCGACCATCGCTTGCGCGAGGTAAGGCGCGAGGGCCTCGACGATGCGAGCCGAGGCGCCGCCAAAAGCCTCCGCCGTTTCGGCCGCCGCGCGCGACGCGGCGCGCAATTCCGCTTTATCGAAAAAGAGGAGCGCAAGCTGTTTTGCAAGCGTGTCGGCATCGAAGACTAGCATGCCGCCGCCGGAATTATCGAGCGCGGCAAAAATATCCTCGAATTCCCCCGCCTCGGGACCGTGGAGAATAGCGCAGCCAAGTTTTGCTGCCCCAATCGGATTTTTGCTGCCGCCATCGCTAAATGACCGGCCCGAAAATACCACGCCCGCCGCGCGATAAAACAATCCAGCTTCCTCTACCGTATGGGCAATATATATGTCGGGAAAAGGCGCGGTTTCGCGATCCACGCCTCGAAGCCCCGTAATTAGCCCCGCTTTGGCGGCGGTTTGGGCAATTTCAAAAGCGTGTTTGGGATTATGCGGGATAATCACGGTGAGAATATCCGGAAATTTTCGCGCGAGGTGTCGATGGGCTGCAATAATCATTTCGTTCTCGTTGAGAGCGGTGCCATCTGCGATCCAGGCCGGCCGTGTCCCGATCCGGGCAACAAGCCGCGCCAAGGCAAATTGGTCGGCAGGGGAGAACGCGGCATCATATTTGAGATTGCCCGTGACCCGGACGGATCTTAGCCCGAGCGCGCGAAACCGTTCGGCATCGGTCTCTGTTTGCGCCAAGCCGGCATCAATCCGGTTGAGCAGGGACGCGGCGAAACCTTGAAATCTGCGCCAGATTAAAAAGG
>CAYWHF010000071.1:0-9051 GCA_964457695.1 uncultured Methylocapsa sp. | reverse complement strand
AGGGCGGCGGATAAATGAGGCGGACGGCATCGGGGATTTTCGGATTGGCCGGCCCATGCCATCCGGCATTATCGGGCACCGGCAGGATGATGCGGCTCAAGCCCGCCGCGGCTTCGCGCGCGAAGGTTTCAAGCAGTGGCGCAAAAAATTCCTTCGACACACCGTTGGAAACATACCAGAAGGTTTCGCCGCTGGCGGGTGATACGAAGGCGGTAACATAGAGCCAGTCAAAGCGATGATGGCCATGGGCGATGGGCCGACCGGCGCCCACACCCGGCGCGTGACGGGTTTCAGGCCAATGCGATGCTCGTCCGTGGCGAAGAATTCGATCTTTTTGCCGGGATGTTTTGCGGCTTCTTCTGCAATGGCGTCCGCGAGCTTTTTTTAAATGCGGCCGTCTCTTCGGGCGAAGCCGATTTTGGGGTTTTCGGACGCGGCCTTTGGATCGACCAGCCGATCGCCGTCAACGCTTCCCAGCCACGTTGGGGTGCCACCGACTTAACGCCGAGCTCCGCGGCCATCCACTCTGCCACCTTGCGGCTCGACCACAGCCCGCCATCTTGCGGCGGCGCTCGAAGGCGATCGAGCAGTATTGCCAGAAGCTCCGGTTTCAGCACCGTTGCCGGCGCTCCGTTGCGGCGGCGCAGATCGCCAAGCGCCTCAGGTCCTTCGGCGTTGTAGCGGGCAAGCAGCTGTTCGATCCATCGCTCGCCATAGGCCGCCGTCTCCGACACTTGCGCGACGGTGTGACCCCGCGCCAAAAGCCAGCTCACCTGGAAATGCCGCGCCGCAGTGGCATCGTGACATGCCACATACCGCTCTTCCAACTCCGCCACGCTCAAATGTCCGCAAACTGTTGCCATGGGTCCGCCTCCCGACTCGTGACGCTGAAGCCTACCGCTTCGCAAGGCCGTGTGAATCCCCTTTCATCATCGAGTCAATCAGCCGGGAACCGTATGAAAGTAAAGTAAACAGCGAGCCAAATGTCATAGGGTGCGAAGGCCGCGGATTATTTTCGGATTGTTGCGTCAGGCACCAATCGCAAGAGCCAGCGGCCGGCATCATTGCCAACATCTATCGCTTGCCCGCCAACCATTTGACGCACGCCTCCGCAACAGAGTCTGCAGTGCCACGCACGCTGTTCAGGCCGATGCAATCACCCGCTCAAACTCGGCCTCGGCTTCAAGGCTTGCACGATCTCGTCCAATCGTCGCAACGGCCAGTTTTTTACCGTCGCGATAATAGGCAATCATGCAATCTCGCGCCACAAAACTGCCGTCGATTTTGGCCGTGTCCCATCGTTCGGCATGGCCCACATAGGCAATCGCAACGTCGTATTGCTCAGTCCAGAAAAAAGGAACCGCATCAAATCGCTCACGCGCCCCAAGAATGTTGCGCGCGGCCGTTTGGCCCTGCCTTTCGGCCACGGCAAAGTGTTCGATGCGAATCGCATCACCAGTGAGCCGGTCCGGCCAGCGGGCAATGTCGCCAGCAGCAAATATATGAGCGGCGCTAGTCTCAAGATACTCATTGACGACGATACCGCGGTCAATCCGCAGGCCTGCTGCCTCTGCCAAGCCGACCTCTGGCCGTACGCCGGCGCCGATGACGACGAGATCGGCTTCGAGCTTTCGTCCATTGTTCAGCAGCACGCTTCGCGGCGCAATGGATTGCGCCGTAGCACCGAGATGGAAGCTGACGCCATGGGTTTCATGTAGCGTTCGAATGAAATGTCCCGCATCCGGTCCCAATATCCGTTCCATCGGGATCGTCTCTGGCGCAACGACATCGACCCCGACATTTCGTGCGCGTAGCGAGGCGGCGACCTCGAGGCCTATGAAACTTGCGCCGAGCACAACCGCGCGGCGTGCGCTTTGCGCCTTGACTGTGATGGCACGGCTGTCGGCGAGCGTGCGGAGATAGTGCACATGCGGGAGGCTGGCACCTGGAATGTCAAGCCGCACGGGTTCTGCCCCTGTTGCAAGCAGCAGCGCGTCGTAGGCAAGCTCGGTTCCATCATTGAGCCGCAGCTTATGGCCGGCAGCATCTATAGTGGCAACAAGGGTATTGAGCCGCAAATCTATATCTTGCGCCTTGGAGAAATCGGCCGATCGCAACGGAATCCAGTCCTCTTCGGCCGTGCCCGCAAGATAGTTTTTGGACAAGTTTGGACGATCGTAAGGACCGCTTTGATCGGCACTCAGCATGACAACATTACCGTCAAACCCTTCATTGCGGAGCGTCTCAGCCGCGGCATTTCCGGCAGCCCCCCCGCCCACGATAACCACGGTGTTTGGCAAGCCCACGGACGCAAGACGCCGCGGCCCCGGAATTGCAACCTTATCTTGGACAAACACGGCCCCGCCGCGCCGCGCAACGTGCCAGCAGGAAACCGGATTAAGAGCAGGCGCGCGAAGGGCTTTTCCGCTGCGCAAACTGAAACAGGCATGATGCCAGGGGCAGCGAATAGTATCGCCAACAATGAGCCCCTCGCCGAGAGGCCCGCTGTAGTGGGTGCATAGGGCGCCAATCGCGAAGATTTCTTCGCCCTGCCGGACTAGCAATACGGGCTCACCCCCGGCATGGCCGGTTATCATCCCGCCGTCGGAAATGTCAGCAAACGGGATACCTTGGGAAAGGTCGGGACCTGTGAGCTGTCCGGACTCCGAAGCCATGCAGCGCCTCCCTTGCTCTATGAGATTATTGTGCTTTGGCGGCTCCGACCGTGGCGCAACGAATTCCACATTCGGTGGCGCACCTCTTTGCTAGACGCGCAACACGCGCGATAGTTCCATGATTGCGGACTAGATCGCAATCCCATTCTGCGCGGCGAGCTGACGGAGACCGGCGAGCGGCCGCGCCCCAATATGCTGGATAACTTCGGCCGCGGCAAGGGCGCCAAGACGCGCGCAATCTTCAAAAGGCTTGTCCCTGATCAATCCGGCGAGAAATCCTGCGGCGAATAAATCGCCGGCGCCCGTCGTGTCGACGACCGCATCGACGGGAAAGGCAGGCACGGCAAATGTCTCGCCTTTCGTTACGACAAGCGATCCCCGTTCCGACCGGGTCACGACGCCTAAGACATTTTCGCCGCGGAGCTGGGCAACGGCGGTGTCGAAGTCAGCGGTTTGATAAAGCGAATGCAATTCGCTTTCGTTCGAAAATAGGATCTGGATTGCGCCCGAGCGCATGAGACCCAAAAATTCGTCGCGGTAACGATCGACGCAAAAGGAATCGGACAGCGTAAGGGCGACCCGCCGCCCCGCACCCCGCGCAATTTTTGCGGCTTTGACGAATGCGGCTTTCGCGCCCGGAGGGTCCCAAAGATAGCCTTCGAGATAAACGATTGCCGACTGCCGAACCATGTCTTCGTCGACATCCGCCTCGCTCAGATTCTGGCTGGCCCCCAAATAGGTGCTCATGGTGCGCTGGGCGTCCGGCGTCACGAGCACAAGGCAGCGGGCGGTCGCCGGCCCGTGCATCGCAAGCGGCGTCGAGAAAGTGACTTTCGCTGCATGAATATCGTGCACAAAAGCGGCGCCGGCTTCGTCGGATCTAAGCTTGCCGATAAAGGCGCCGCTGCATCCAAGGCTCGCCGCGCCGATGATCGTATTTGCCGCCGATCCGCCCGACACGAAAATTGCCGGACCCATCGCCGCATAGAGCGCATCCGCGCGGGCCTCATCCACCAGCGTCATCGCACCTTTGCGCAATCCCTGCGCGAGCAGGAAATCGTCATCGGCCGTGCTGATGACATCGACAATCGCGTTACCAAGGCCAAGCACGTCGAACCGGCAAGAAGGCATAGCCGCACTCAGGAGAGTTTCGGGAAGGGTAGAACCTATCCTCAATATGTTTCCGCAACCGGCAATGTCAAAGCAAATGCGCAATAGACCTCGCGCACAACCCTTTTTTTACGACGATACCAAAACAAGGCACAACAGCGACAACGAAAATCGCCATGAGCCCCGACGGATGTCGCCACGGTCATGACGATCACATGGCGCATTGTCGAGCCTTCCAGCCCCGCATGAATAACGCAGCGCAAGAGACGAGCTTCAATGGGCCCGGCAAACTCCGGCCTCTTATAAGAAGGACGACCATACATCCGCTCTGGGAATTTCATGTTTAGAATTATTCTAGAAATGTTTCACGTGAAACATTTTTGTCCGATTCTGCCCGAAAACCTTACAGGGCGGGAGACAGCGGCCCCGCTTTCAATTTGTAAGATTGATCGAATTTTTGGTGCAATTCGAGTCGGGCTCCGGATGCGCCCATCGTGGCCCGGCCGGTTGCCCAAGCGCAGTTCCCGTGTAAGGTTGCGCTTTTCTCGCGTCGCGCGATTAAGCCCGTGGGAGCCAAGCGTGCGACGAATGGCGAGCACGCCCACGCTAATTTGTGCGCAACGATCAAATTAGCGCAAAAGCAACTCGGGTAATTGAGCGAATGGTAACCCCACGCTGCATAATGTTCACACTGGAAACGATTTCGCACGCAAACTCCACACCGAGAACTGACAAATGGAAACAGTGACCGCGCCCTGTTCGCATTGCTTCATAGAGACGCACCAAAACGTGCTTCATTCAGCTCGACTGGACCTTGATGAGTACGGGGAAAATGTTGAAATCTATAAGCTCCTCCAATGCGCCGGTTGCCGCAGCATTTCAATGGCGAAAGATTGCTATTACTTCGAGGACTTTCAAGTACGTTACTATCCACCCCCAGCGAAGCGCAAAATGCCCTCCTGGCAATTTCTCCCCGAAGTTCTGCCCCATAAGTCTGCGGTTCTGCTCGATGAGATTTACGAAGCTATGCGAGGGGGGCAATATCGGCTTGCAGTAATGGGAATACGCGCCCTCCTTGAGCAACTGATGATCTCTAAAGTCGGCGACCACGGCTCGTTCAAAGAAAACGTGAACGCTTTTTGCGACAAGGGTTACATCTCAAACGTTAAACAACGTGATCAACTGAACGATATTCTTGAGGCTGGTCACGCGACCATGCATCGAAACTTCAATCCCACCGAACGCGATGTGTCTATAGCTCTGGACATCACTGAAAACATTCTCTCTACGATTAACGTAAACGGAGAAGCGACAGCAAGCGTGGCTGATCGAATACCGCCTCGCCCTCCGCGCACTAAAAGCTCTTAAGCTCCCTTCGGATAGCTGCTGCGAGTCGTGTATTCTCGTCGCGGACGACGGCGACTATCAATACATTGTTCGTCGGAAGGATTCTCTTGTTTTAAGCTTCCCTGCTTTATTGTTGTTCACATTCCGCAACCATTATGACAAAGCTTTCGATAAAACGCCGGAACCTTATTTTGCCCTCCATGGCGACCCACAGGTTTGAGTTCTTTAGTTAGTTATAGAGAACGATTTTTACTATGAAAAAATTCATGCTTATTTTGTCTCTTGCTATTGTATCAAATGCAAATGCAGAATGGTCTTGGTGGTCTGGTTGGACTACATACGAAGAATGTGTAAATTATAATACCACTAGTGTATATGCGAAAACGCATCCATATTATGACGCAAAATTGGCTTGTAATTACCTTCTTCCTCCACCACCTCCCCCTCCTACCATTTCTGTTTATCAAGGACGACCAGTTAATCAAGAGTGTATGAAAAGAATAGCTTTTGGCAGCAATGAAGAAATGAAGGCATATATCTGTTCAAGAACGCTTGAAGAAATAGAGGATGACTTAAAAGACTCAAGATACGAAAGGTAATTTATTTAGTACTCTATTGGATGGCTACTTATGAGCCTCCGAGGTACAGACTTACAAGCGATGCGGGGATCATGTCTCGAATGCGGGTTGCAGGTTATAATGGCCCTATAGACCTCAGATCGCCATGTCGTCGCCCGTGGACAGAAGGGATGGACAGCAAAATGAAAACCACATGCAATTAATTTTAAAGAGAGCAACATACACAGTGACAGACTAAATTTGTAACAACGCAGCAATCGTCATTGGTGTCCTGCGCGGGTCGCGAAATCGCTTGCACGGTTTTTAACATCGGAATGTTATGATAAGCGCCGCACGAATCGGCAATGCGGCTGAGGGGCTCAGGAGCAGTTAATGTGGTCCTCGATTGCAAGCGCCCTTCTTGGAGTTGCCGGATGGTTCGTAACGAGCTTCTTTGTGAAGCCCTTGCTCGATTTTTGGACCCTGAGAAGCCAAGTGCTAGAGGAGGTCATTTTTACGGCAAATGTCGCGCCGATAGCTGCAGAGGATCCCCGTTATCGAATGACAGTAGATTCATTGCGCCGCCTCGGGGCGAAGGTGCTCGCAATGAACATCGCCGAATCGCGCTTGTTACGGTCGTACCTTTCCAAATGCAAGTACGACCTTGGCAAGGCGGGATCTGGTTTAATTAGATTATCCGGGACTCTGGCGGCTAATTCCGATCCGGCCAGGGCTGATTCTGAACACGACCTTCGCATCCGTTATACAAATGAGATTCAATTTGGCTTGAAGCTCCCGACCTTTTGATTTTACCAAGGGCAGTACTTTACAGAGGCATCTCGCCAGCCTGTCTCATTGTCCCCGGGCTTATGGTGCAAATAGCCGACTGAGACGAACCGCGTTTCTTTCTAGGTCTCGACCAGTTTTAGCGTCAGACATTTGGCGGCGCCACCCGCCTTCATGAACTCCGACAAGGGCGTTATCACCGGCGTAAAGCCGGCGCTGCGCAGGCGGTTCTGCAAATTCTCCGATGCGTCATTCATAATCACATGGCCATTCAGGTCCACGGCGTTGCAGCAGAAATTTAGAGCATCGGTTTCGTCAACCACAATACGCTTGCCACTTGGCACCAGCCTTTCAATCAGGGTCCGCGTTGTTTCATCGAACGCTTCGGGAAAATACATCAAATGGCCGCCGCCCAATGGGCAAAGGCAGGTGTCGAGATGATAAAAACGCGGATCGGCCAAATTCAACGCCACCGTTTTGCGGCCGAGCAATTTTCCCAAAAGGGCAGGCACGGCGCCATCCGAGCGAAAACCGTGACCAACCCACAGCAATTCTTCCTCGCGGTCGAACAAGGCATCGCCCGCCCCTTCGAACGGCAAATCATCCGGCCAGTCCAGAATTTCAAATCCGTTTTGCGCGAACCAGAGACGGTGATGCGGCTCTTCGCCCTGCCTTTCTTCGCAGCGAAAACGGCTGACAATGGCTTGTCTGCCGAGAACGAGGCCCGCGTTTGCCGTGAAAACAATATCCGGCAGATCGCATTGCGGCGGCTCTAATACCACTTTCGCATGCTGTTCGATCGCGTTTCGCAAACCATTCCATTGCCGGCGGGCCAAATTATCGCTGATATTTGCGATATGGCCTTCCATCCACGGGTTGATCACGTAAGCGACCTCGAAATGATCGGGAGGGCACATAAGGATCGTCTGCCGCGGTGCCGCGCCTTTTACGCAGGCATTTTGCGCAGCCGGTGAGCTCGCAACGTGAATGGTCATCCAACGCGCTCCACGCTATGAGCGGAGACCTCCTCGAGCGCGTCATGAAAGACCTCGATCGCGAATACGAGATCGGCTTCGTCGATGACGAGCGGCGGGGCGAAGCGGATGACGGTGTCATGCGTGTCCTTGGTCAAGACTCCCCGCCGCAGCATGGCACCGCACACGTCCGCGGCTTTGACGCGCGCGGGATCGAGCTCGACCCCGGCCCAGAGTCCCTTGCCCCGGACCTCGACGATTGCCGGATGACAGGAGCTCGCGAGCCTGCGCAGTAAAGTCTTGCCAAGCACTTGGCTGCGGAGCGCTAGGTCTTCGTCTTCCAAAACGGCAATCGCCTCCCGCGCCACGGCGGCCGCGAGCGGATTGCCGCCAAAAGTCGAGCCGTGACTGCCGGGATCGAAAACGTCCATGACGCCGCGCCGCGCAACAAAGGCGGAGACGGGCAAAAGGCCGCCGCCAAGCGCCTTGCCGAGGATCAGACCGTCGGGCTTAGCGTTCTCATGCTCGAAGCAGAAATTGCGCCCGGTGCGGCCGAAACCTGACTGAACCTCGTCGAAAACGAGCAGAATTCCGTGCCGGTCGCAGATTTTTCGTAGGCTCGCGAGATAGCCATCCGGCGGCACAATGATCCCCGCCTCGCCCTGAACGGGTTCGATCAGCACGGCGGCCGTGAAGCCGGAGATCGCCGCCTCGAGTGCCGCGGCGTCGCCATAGGGCACGGTCACAAAGCCGGGGGCGAAGGGCCCAAAGCCGCGCTTATAAGAAGGCTCGCTCGAAAAGCCGACGATCGAGGTCGTGCGGCCATGAAAATTGCCCGCGGCGACGATGATTTCCGCTCTTCCCTCGGGGACCGAAAGTTTGTCGTAGCCATAGCGGCGGGCGGCCTTGATGGCGGTCTCGACCGCCTCCGCGCCGGTGTTCATCGGAAGGCAGGCGTCGAGCCCGGTCAGCTCCGCGAGCTCTTGGCAAAACAGCCCAAGATTGTCCGAATAATAGGCCCGGGAGACAATGTCCAAACGCGCAAGCTGGCGCTTCATTTCCTTTACACGGCGGGGGTGAAAAAGGGCAAAACTTGCCGCCGAATAGGCGCCCATCATGTCGATATAGCGCTTGCCCGCGGAATCGAAGAGATGCGCGCCGTCGCCCCGCGCCAGCACGACCGGGAGCGGCGCATAATTTTTTGCGCCAAAACGGGTCTCGCGCGCCATCACCCGCTCCAACGAATTGGCGGTTTGAGCGAGCGGAGAATGAAATGACATTTTAGTCTCCAATGCCTACCTTCTGTGAGATAGGAATTATCGCCCGGAAAGCGGCGTTCTTGCCCCGGAAATTTCTAGGTTTCGCGCAGAATATTTGCGCCAAAGCACTTTTTCTGGAGGAAAATGCGTCTGATCCCTGTATGAGCCAAAGCACGGGCTTTAAGCGCGGAAGAATGGCACATTTGCCTTGCCGAAAGCTGGAGAAGCGAGAGCACCATGGCGCGCCGGCACATGATCGACGACATGGACCTCAAGATCATGAAGCGCATCGAGCTCGACGCGCGGATCAGCAATGTGCATCTGGCCGAGGCCGTGCATCTCT
>CAYWHF010000070.1:0-9071 GCA_964457695.1 uncultured Methylocapsa sp. | reverse complement strand
CCCGCTCCTTCCAGGGCTTCGTCGCGCCGTTTCGCTGCTACAAGCCGGGCGAAGGTCCAATCGTGGCGCGTCGCCACGCGAGTAAAAAGAGAGAACGCTTCTTGCCGCCGACCAAGGAACGGGTTAACCCCTTGCCCTGCGTCTCTCCAACGCTCCCGCGGCTTCCTCCTGCCATGAGCACATGACCGAACTTCCTCGCCGCACGCTTGTCAAATTTCTTGTTCTCTCGGCCGCGCTGCCATATGCGGCGAGCTCCGCCTGGACCGAGCCCGCCAAGCCCGCCGCGGCGGCGCCTGCGGTGCCGCCAGCCAAATTCGACTTCGAGGACGTCGTGCGGTTCGCCCGCGAGTTGTCCGCGGCAGATTTTGACCAGGCCACACCCGCCCTTCCCGAGGCCTTGAACAAACTCGACTTCGATTCCTGGCGCGATATAAGGTTTCGCCCGGACAAGGCGCTGCTGGCAACGAACGGGAGCCAATTTCGGCTGCAATTATTCCACCTCGGGCATCTTTACCGCCGCCCGGTGATCGTCAACACGATCCGCGACGGCATTCCGGCACCCATTCCATATGCCGCAAATCTCTTCGATTACGGGCGCACGAAGATCGACAAGCCATTGCCGGTCAATCTCGGCTTTGCCGGATTTCGTCTGCATTATCCTCTCAACAATCCAAAAGTGTTTGATGAAGTCATTGCCTTTTTGGGTGCAAGCTATTTTCGCTTTCTTGGCCGCGGCCAACGCTATGGTATTTCCGCGCGCGCGCTTGCGGCTGAGACCGGTACGCCCAATGAAGAATTCCCGTTTTTTCGCGAATTTTGGATCGAGAGCCCGGAGTCCGGGGCCGAACGGATCAGGATCTATGCGCTTCTTGACAGCCAATCGGCGACCGGCGCCTTTCGCTTCGATCTTTATGCCGGAGTTGAGAGCGCAATTGAAATTTCGGCTGTACTTTTTCCGCGCAAGGCCAATGTCAAATTTGGGCTTGCGCCTTTAACATCGATGTTTTTCATCGGCGAGGACGATCACCGCTTTGATGACGATTTTCGCCCGGAACTGCACGATTCGGACGGCCTTTTGATTCATTCCGGAACCGGCGAATGGATCTGGCGCCCGCTGCACAATCCCAAAAAGCCGGAAGTTTCCGCCTTTCTCGACCGCGACATTCGCGGCTTCGGCCTGTTGCAGCGCGACCTCGACTTCTCCCACTATCAGGATCTCGATCTCGCCTATGAGACGCGGCCGAGCTATTTCGTCGAGCCGAGGGAGAATTGGGGGGAAGGCGCCGTGGAGCTCGTCGAACTCCCCACAGAACACGAGACCAACGACAATATTGTTGCCTCCTTCGTGCCGAAGTCTTCCCTCGAGCCACAAAAACCCTTCAACTACGCCTACCGCCTGTTAGCCACTCTTAACCCGGCCGAGTTTTCCCCTAACGGGAGGACGCTCAACACCTATCAGACGTCGGCTGCGGCGCGCGGCTCGGCCGAGCCGCCTATTCCCGGCTCGCGCCGGTTCATCATCGACTTCACCGGCGGCGATCTCGCCTTTTACGCGGACGATCCGGCGCTCGTGGAAGTGGTTCCGACAACGAGCCAAGGCAAGATCGTCCGGTCTTTCATCGTTCCGAACCCTCATATCAAGGGGTTTCGCGCCGCCATCGACGTACAACTCGAGCCTGGTCAATCGACCGATTTGCGCGCTTTCCTGCGCACCGGACCGCGCGCGCTCACGGAAACCTGGACCTTTCCTTGGCGGGCCGAGTGAGCGTTCGGCGGTAACTGAAACGAGCGCCGAATGTTGCCTGGATCAATTGATGGTTAGTGCAAGCCAAACGGGAGCGTTCTGGAGCGAGAGAAGGATTGCCTCGGCTGCACCAGGCGCACTAAAACTGCCGGCCTCTCCACCCGAGGGGTGGAGAGGAAAGTCGTCGCGGCAATTCGGCGGCTATCAGCAACCTCTCTCCCGTGCTCTGGGCCAGGTGTAAAGTCACTGTTGGCGCTCGGCTGGCCATTTGGCCCGATTAGCGGCCGGTCCACGCGCTGCAACGCACGCTCCAGAGTTGAGCCCGCATCATGGTTTGGGCGTCAACGAACGATATGACCGATATCCTCTGGCCCATTGACGCAATCCAGTACCGGCTGATCGCGGGGTCTATAACCGGCGCCATCCTCGGCAGCTTTGTGACGATGCTGAGCTACCGGATGCCACGCCGCCTTTCGATCATCTGGCCTTCATCGCATTGTCCGGCCTGCAAGACGCGGCTTCGACCGCGCGATTTGGTGCCCTTGCTGTCCTTTGCCGCACGGCGTGGCAAGTGCCGCTATTGCGGCATTTTTGTTGGCTGGCGCTACTTTGTGATCGAAATCGTGCTGGCGCTCGCGGGGGCGGCGGCCTTCGTCACTTTCGGCTTTACGCTTTGGCTCCTGATCGCGCTCGCTCTGATTGTCGCTGGGGTCACAATGATCGCCATCCTTATGGAACGCGCTAGCGACGGAATGGATAAGTTTTGCCATTAACCGCAAACTCAATCGATGGCAGAGTCTAGCAGCCGTCGCGCATCGCCTCGTCGAGCCTCGTCTCCAGAGCGTGCGGCCGCAAGAGCACGAGCGCACCCCGCGTTTTTTCGATCAGCCCTTCATCGGCCATTGCCGACAGTTCACGCGTCACCTGCTCGCGCCGGCAGCCTATCCGGGCGGCGAGAACGTGATGCAACGGGGGCGGGGTCACGGTGCGCTGATCCGGCCTTCCCTGGCGGGGACGTGCCATGCGCAAAAGCTCGGAGTAAAGCCGGTGTTTAAGATCAAAGATCGAATGCTCCGTCAGCCGTGCATTGAGCTCGCGTACACGGCCCGTCAAAAGTCTAAGGACTCGCTCGCAGATTGTTTGCGACGAGAACACAATTTCCCTGAAGACGCTTGTCGGCATCATGCAAACCTCGGAGTTTGTCAGGGCGGTCACATTGGCCGAGCGTCTCGCACCATCTATCGCCGCCATTTCCCCGAAGAATTGGCCAGTCTTGATCTCGCCCAAAATGACCTCCTTGCCCGCGGCGGTGCGAATCAAAACCCTGACTTCGCCGGAGATGATAAAATAGACATCCGAGGATTCGTCTTCGTAATCGACAACAATTTCCTCTCCTTTGTAGTGCCGCCACGTGCAGCGCCGGTCGAACCGCGCGAAATCCAGATCGGCCGCGTCCTTGAAGAATGGAACATGGGCAAGGGTATGCATGGCCGCCTGTTCGTGCAAAAAGTGCAACTGCCGTCTGCGAGAGCTTGCCTACGTCTGGCTGCAGCCCCTTTAACGAAATTTGCCAAATAAAAGCAACCGGATGGTTCGTGCCAAGAGGCCAACGAGCCGGCGTTGCCGCCACTCATAAGTGGGCCGTTGCTGGCGTTTGCGGCTGGCTGGAGCGCGGCGTTCGCGGCTCATCATTGGGCACAAAGGGGAGGTGCAGACAATGGGCGTATGGCGCCAAATCGGGGATGAGAAGCGATTATGCCGGAGCAGGCGAGGCGGCGACGCCGCGCCTTGACAAAGGAATCCGGCACTGCGGGCGCAACGCGATCGCGCTGCGCCCGCAGGCAAAATTTTTAGGTGCTGAAACGCCCTTCTACATAGTCGAAGTCGCCTTCTACCGGCGTGCGCAGACGCACATTGCGGTGTTGAGGTAACGGGTTGCAGCCAGCCAGTTCTCATGCGTCTCGACGGCAAGCGCGCTGATGAGCCGCAAACAGCTCTCGGCGTTGGGAAAGATCCACACCACATGGGCGCGCGCCGCTTGATCTCCCTTCAGGCAATCGTCGTTTGCCTTGGGTGGCAGGTGATCAAGGGCATTGCGCAGGAAATGCACCGAGCTGCGCTGCCATGCCGCCCCCGGAAGGACTTGCAAAATGGCCTACTTCAGGCCCGGCATGATCGCCGGAGACGACGAACGCGACGCCGTCAAGCCGCGGTTTTTTCAGCGCCGCCAGAAAATCTTTAGCGCCGCTTGAACAATGGCCTCGACCATCGCCCGCAGATAATCCGGGTCGCCCGAGAGCAGCACTTTCCAGTCAATCGGTTCAGCCTTGTTTTCTCGCTTGGTCTATGGTGTGCGCCCTTCGTGCGGAACCGGTGACGTTGAACATCACCCGCATAGCCCGGCCTTCAGGCCGCGCCAGCCCTTTGCAGAACTCTCAGGACACTATCTATCGCAGCGTAGCCTGCGGCCCGAACGCCGGTGCTGGCCCAAGCATTTTGGCCCGCTGTCTCAAGCGGAAGCCTAGCGCTGAGATTGTTTCAGTTCAATTCTCGAGTGAAGAACCTTGCGCGACGGCCGGCGGCTTTACCGCCGCGCCAGTAAAGCGGTCCGGGTCGAGATCGGTCGGCGCGGTTCCGAAAGCCGAGGCATAATCTGCGGCCGAGGGCTTGTTGGAAAGCGCGCCAGGTATGAGACGCGCTGCCCGCCGCAACCCGGTCAAGGACGACGGCCCAAATATCGTTGGTGCGGGGAAAGCAGCTCCCAGATTGCTGGAAAGACCACGCAGCTTTGGCCGGTCGGGGCGGTCCGGCCCTGCACCTGATTGCTGCGCCACGGGCTTGCCCGCCGGGCCGGCCGCTGGCGTGTTCAGTGCCTTCGGGAGGGAATTTTGGAGAGGCGCGTCCGCCGCGAATGCGAGCACCTGTTTAGGCGCGCTTTCCCGCTCTACCGGACCCTTTGTTATCAGAACCGGGAGATTTGCAGCGCGAACCAAGGATGCATCCGCGTCATCGCCGATGGCACTATTCGCCGCGGCTGAAGCCAGTTTATTTTCCGTGGCGCGCGCGTTGGTTGCGGGAAGAGAAGCCACGCGCGTAAGCGAGGCCGGCCGCGCCGGCGGAGTGGGCACATCAGCATAAACCATCCTAACCTCGCGCCCAGGCCGCGCCGGCGGAGTGGGCACGTCAGCGAAAACCACCTTAACTTCGGGCCCAGGCCGCGCCGGCCTAGGCGGCGGAAGGGGCACCGCGGCAAAATTCAGCCCGCGACTGTCGATTTTGCCCATGTCCGCTGTAGTTTCTCCCGGTCTTTTGGAGCCCATCCGCTCGGGGACGCCGCGCAAACGCAGGCCCGGCTCTAGGTCCGCCACGTGCGTTTGCTCTTCTTTTAGGCCCCGCTGCGCCTTTTCGCGATCTGCGGCGGCCACAAGGTTTGCGGCCACGGGGCCGGCGCCATTTGTGTGGAGCGCCGCGAGTTCCGTTGCGCCGCGCCGCAAAGGCGCTGGCACAGACGTCTGCTGCGGCACCGCCTCTGCCGGTGAGGCTACAGTCGCCTCATCGTGCTTGCCAAACAGCCAGGCAAACAAGCCCGCTGCCGGCGCGAACGAAGGACCATCGCTTATGACGCCCCCGCGCGAAGCAATTTCAGCCCGCGCCTCCGCGTAACGTGGCAATGCCCGCCCGTCGGCTGCAAGATGCACGGTCTTGCCATCCGGGAACAGGTGCACAAGTTGATCGTAGCTCATGCGGGGCCACGCCCGGACGCTCGCGACATCAAGATGGACAAAGTTCGAACTGGGATACCAGCCGACGCCGCCGCGTTGCAGCCGCATGCCGATCTCGCGAATTCGCGCCATCGGCATGCCTGGCATGGTCGTATCCATGGCCCGGCCCAAAATGTGTTGCGAATGTTCGGCAACCCCGCGCGACCGGCGGCGCAGCATCGCATTGGTCTGCGGCGAACGGTAAGCAGAAACGATCACGATCGGCTGGGATGCCCCGGCCGTGCGGTAAACCTCCCAAATCACGTCGAAAAGCCGCGGGTCCATGCGGGTATGGTCGTTGTTGCGCCAATCCCGCAGGAAATAATTCAGTTTTTCGAGCACCGCAGGATCATAGGCACCGTTGACACCGAATGCTGCCTCGATCGATTCGGTGGTGTGCGAATGATAGAGACTTAGCGTGCGTGTATCGCCATTGGCCACGGCGGTCTCCGTCGAGGACGGCACTATCATGCTTGAGGCAAGGGCCATGGCCGTCGCCGCGGCACTCAATCGGGCAAATTTGAGAGGAGATTGGCGGCTGCGTGATGGGCGCAAATTCGAACTCTCGGTTGCCGGCCGGACCCCTTTGGACCGGCGTGACCTGGGTCCAGGCAGGCACAGTGATAAAACAGTTGCTTAGGTATTTGGCGATCTATTGCCGTTAACGGTTAACGGGTTGTAAGCTCAAACGATGATTGCCTCGTTGAGTCGTCAACCATTGACGCCGCTATCATTCACCAAAAAAAATGCAGCAAATATGGCAAGCATGTGTCGGATCTGGAGCAGGGATTACGTTCTCAACTGTTGCTGTGCCTTCTAAAAAATTAAAATATTTACCGGTCAGCCCGACCGGTTGACCAGGAAAAAGACAAAAATTTATGGGCGGGCGCTTTGCCTCGGGACGGCTGATACGGTTTGCGACTTTTCGCAAAGTGCAAGCAGCCGCTCGCCGCGCGCTTCTCAAGATTGCGTTGCCAGCGCAAAAACGCGCCTTCTTAGGGCCCAAGATCTCTTTCGTCAAATCCAAAATTGCCGTGCGAGGCGCCAGGTGCCCAATTATCACCTGGCACAGGAAGGCTTTAACGGCGCGTGGTGGCACACGGCCTCGAGTCCTAGCGGTTTGCCCCTCGCGGCCCGTAATCGCGAGGAAGCCCGGAGAGACGATGCGCTGGAGATAGCGAAATGGCAAGTTTCGATGTCGATCTCTTTGTGATTGGCGCTGGTTCGGGCGGCGTGCGTGCGGCCAGAGTCGCAGCCCAGCATGGCGCGCGCGTCATGATCGCGGAAGAATTCCGCATTGGCGGAACATGCGTCATCCGCGGCTGCGTGCCCAAAAAGCTCATGGTCTATGCAAGCCGCTACAAAGACCATTTTGAGGATTCCTCCGGGTTTGGCTGGAACATTTCGCCTTCCTCATTCGACTGGCCCAAATTTGTTGCCGCGAAAGAACAAGAAATCTCGCGGCTCTCGGAAATTTACCACGCCAATCTTGCCAAGGCCGGCGTAACAATCGAAGACAGCCGCGCGGAACTTTCTAGCGCGCATGACGTGCGGCTTTGCGCGACTGGCCGGAACATCAGCGCGAAAATCATTCTGATCAGCACCGGAGCGGCGCCCGTTCTCGAACCCGATATCCTGGGGCGCGAATACGCGATCACCTCGAACGAGGTTTTCGATCTTCCCGAATTGCCTAAGCGCATGTTGGTCATTGGCGGTGGCTATATCGCGGTCGAATTCGCGTCGATCTTTGCCAGGCTTGGCACAAAGGTCTCGATGGCCGTGCGCGGCGAAAATGTCTTGCGCGGTTTTGATTGCGACATGCGCAACGGGGTGCGTGACGCGCTTCTGCAAAGCGGCGCCGATCTCAATTTTGGAGTGCTGCCAATAAGAATCGAAAAGTCGGCTGCTGGCTGTCATGTGACACTGACAAAGGGCGCATGTGTTGAAGCCGATCAAGTTTTAATCGCAACTGGCAGGCGCCCGAATACAAAGGGGCTTGGCCTCGAAAAAGCCGGGGTGGAAGTCGATAGTCTCGGTGCGATACGAGTCGATGCTTTCTCGAAAACCAATGCCGATTCGATTTACGCCGTTGGCGACGTCACGAACCGGGTGGCGCTCACCCCCGTTGCCATCCGCGAGGGACATGCATTTGCCGACACGGTTTTTGGCAGCAGGCCGGAAGCCGTCAATCACAGCACTATTCCGACGGCCGTTTTCGCGACGCCGGAACTTGGCTGCGTCGGCTTGACCGAGGAGGCGGCGCGGGCAGCCTTCGATTGCGTCGATATTTACGCCGCAAACTTCCGGCCCTTAAAAGCGACGCTCTCCGGCAGGGCGGAACGGACTCATATGAAGGTCATCGTCGATGGCGAAACGGATCGCGTGCTCGGCGTGCATATTTTGGGCGAGGATGCGGCCGAAATGGCGCAACTCTTGGCGATTTCCATAAAAATGGGTGCCAAAAAGGCCGATTTCGACGCCACCATGGCCCTGCATCCGACAGCGGCGGAGGAGCTTGTTACCCTGCGCACGCGCACCGCGCGCTTTATGCGCGAAATCGCGGGCCCGGAAGCCCCGGACTGCGGGCCGCTTTGCGCGGAGTAGCTTGTCTGGTTCCTTCTTCCATTTTCAAAAATCTCTGTATAAGGCAGAAGAGACTTGGCAAATATTGGCGCCCGTCGCGGGAGGTAAAGGGGAATCGGCGACGGATCCTTGGTCAGTGTCAAACTGGAGGGACAAGCCGATCATGCAGATGCGCGATTACGTCGGCAAAACGGAGCTCATTGGGGTCGCTCGCTTCGCCGCTAGCCCCGGCACAGGCACCGCAGCCGGTCCCGCGGATGGGCCGAGCCGCATATCGCGCGGCGTGTTGCTTTCGGCGATCATGCTTTTCTGCCTGGTGGCGCCATTCTCCGACATCGCTCATGCGCATCATCCGGCATCGAATCCGACAGGCCACAAGGAAACTCCCGTCGAGGTGGCCCCAGAAGCCGAACAACCATCGATCACTCAGGTCATCCCGGCGCTCGGGGATTTCAAGAAGGGATTGCTCGATCTCGGCATCAATTTTCAATTAAGTTACATCCAAGACACTTTTGGAAATCCCACGGGCGGGGTCAAGCAAGGCGCCACCTATGGGAGCGTGCTCTACATGGCGGTCGACGGGGACCTCGCAAAACTTGCAGGACTGCCCGGCGCGACTTTCCGGGTCAATGCGTATCGAATCCAAGGCCGCGACCTTTCTGACGCCAATATTTCCAACTTTTCGACGATCAGCGGTTTGGCAGCGCGCCCGACAACGCGGCTTTTCGAGCTTTGGGGAGAACAAAAACTTTTCGCCGACCTGGTGTCGATCCGCTTCGGTCAATTAACGGCCGATAATCAATTCTTCATCAGCGAATTCGGCAACAGTTTGTTTGTTAACGTCACATTCGGCTGGCCGAATTTATTCATACAGGATCTTCCGGGCGGCGGCGGCCCCAATTATCCACTGGCGACGCCTGGCGTTCGTCTCAAAGTGACCCCCACCGATCAAATATCGCTGCTTTCTGCAATCTTTAACGGTG
>CAYWHF010000069.1:0-9080 GCA_964457695.1 uncultured Methylocapsa sp. | reverse complement strand
GGGCAAGCTACGATTTCATTTGGCGGCGTTAGCCAATTCAAATCCAGCCTTATATCGATTCTCCTCTTTCGACGCGGGTCGCACGTCTTTTTCGTGTTCGGCTTCGCGAAGAGCGAAAGAGCCAACATATCGAAAGCCGAATTGACCGCGTTCCGAAAGCTCGCGGAATCTTTGCTGACACGGAGGCCCGGGCAATTAAAGACCGCGATCGAGGCTGGCGAGTTAATCGAGGTGACCGGCAATGACGAGGCAAACAACAACCCGCCGCCCCCGCAGCAAGGCACTTGCGTCGGTGCATGAAACAGCGGCGGGCCTCCATCATCTGGGGCTAATCGACGCTTCGACGATGCGGGAGTTCGACGCCATGTGCCTGACGCCGGTCGAAAAGCTGAGCCCCGATGAAATCCGGGCGCTGCGAGAGCGCGAGGCGGTCTCGCAGCCCGTTTTCGCACATTATCTGAACGTTTCCAAAGGAATCGTCAGCAAATGGGAGCGCGGAGAAAAAAAGCCCGACGGGCCCTCGCTGAACCTGCTCAATCTCGTGCGGACAAAGGGCTTGAAAGCGATCGCCTAACCGATGCAGCTTTCAACGAACCAGGAGCTTGCCTGCGATCTTGCGATGGCCGTGAACTATTCGAAGTACGGTAACAAAATCCTCACCGGCGATATACCGGTAAATGACGATATACGGCGCGACGAACGCAATCCGGATCCCCGGTCCGAGGACTGGACGTGGCGCGCCACTACCGGGGTAGCTGGCCAAGCGGTCGTAGAGTTTTCGAAAACGATTTCTGAAAGTGGTTGCGACTCGATGGCCCGCCCTGGCATTTAACTCGTTGAAAATGGCAGCAGAGTCCCCGGCCGCGGACGCCGCAAATATGACACGCGCCATCAGGACTTGATGGCAGCCAAAACAGCCTCGATGCGAGCCTCGTGCTCTTCGCGTGAGATGACATCGCCGCGCTCGACATCGGCCAGTGCTTCGTCAACGAACGGTTTAGCCCACGCAAGATCGTCAAGTTCTTCGGCGGTGCGCGCCGCTATCTGTTCGTCGATCAGTTGCTGAGCGGCCTCTTCAACAGAAGGAAATTCGCCGCGCGTGACAAAATCCTTCAATAATGCCTCTTGTTCCGGGGTGAGGGCGATCATCATGGCGGCATTCATACCACAAGATGGAGACAACCGGCAGGCCTTTGACCTCTACTCGATTTGGGCCATATTGGCTGCATGGTCAATCCTCCTTCCCGTAAAACTTCTCCGCCTGCCAATGCCGCGCGGGTCGAGGTGAATCCGCGCGACAAGCATCGCGCCGCGCTACGCGATCCCGGGCCGAAGGAGCGTCAGCTTGGCTTCTAGGAGGCGTGTTTGAACAACCAGGACTGCCGGCAACGAGATCTGATAATTTCCGGGGACTAATTCACAAGGCAAGGGGGCTGTCGATGAAGCATCTGGCCTTGGTTGTCATGGTCTTTATCGGCCTGACTTGCAGCACTGCGGCATGGGCCGAGAAGCGGGTCGCGCTTGTCATCGGCAACGCGAGCTATACGAGCACGCCGCCGCTTCGCACGCCCGTTAACGATGCGACGGACATTGCCAACGCGCTCGAGCGCCTCGGCTTCGAGATCCTGCGCGGGCTTGACCTCAATTATGCTTCGATGCGCGACAAGGTGAAACTTTTTTCCGAGCGCCTGTCCCGCGCCGACGTTGGGCTGTTCTTTTACGCCGGCCACGGCCTCCAGGTCTCGGGGAAAAATTACCTCGTTCCGGTCGACGCCAAGCTCAATGCGCTTTCCGATCTCGATTTCGGCGCAATGGACCTCGATGTCGTCCTGCGCAACATGGAGCAGGCGGTGCCCACCAATATCGTTTTCTTGGACGCCTGCCGCGACAATCCCCTCGCAAAAAACCTCGCCCGATCGATGGCAGCGCGATCGGGCGAAATTTCGCACGGCTTGGCGCGCGTCGAGTTGGGCGTTGGCACGCTGATTGCGTTTGCAACGCAACCCAATAATGTCGCACTGGACGGCGACGGCAGGAACAGCCCCTTCACCGGCGCGCTGCTCAAGACGATCGAGCAACCGGGCCTGCCAATCAGCGACGTCATGATCTCGGTTCGCCGCGAGGTGTTGCGCGAAACCAACAACCGGCAGGTGCCGTGGGATCATTCCTCTTTGACCGGCCAGTTTTATTTCGTTCCGCCGGCACCGCCCGCCGCAGCGAGCGCCTCAACGGCGGCGAAAGATTTTGAGCTGGACTTTTGGGATTCGATCAAGAACGAGAAAAATCCCCGGCTTTTCCAATCCTATCTAAATCGTTACCCCAGCGGCGCCTTCGCCGACATCGCCCGAATCAAACTGGAAAGCGGCAAGACGGCATGGCTAGATGCGGGCACCTACCGGGAAGGCGACAACGTCGCGCTGAGCGATCCGAACCTGTTGCGGGAGGTAAGCGAACGCCTTTATGAGCTCAATTTCGATCCGGGACCTTTCGACGGTCCAATCGGCAAACAGACCCAGCAAGCGATCCGCGAGTTTCAGCAGGCGAGCAATCTGCCGGCAACCGGAGAGGCATCGCAAGGAATTTTGCGGCGGCTGCGCGAGGCCGGCGCGCTCAAACCATGGGGCGCCATTGTTTACGCCAGCAGGCGCGGAAAATGGGGCATGTCGTGGTCGCAGGACACTCGCCAGGCGGCGGTCGCGAGCGCACGCGTGACCTGCGGCAGCCCGGAAAAATGCCCGGTCGAGATCAGCTTTTTCGGGACCGAGTGCGGGGTTTTTGCCCATTCGAATTCAGGCTATGCTGTCGTCGCCCGCCGTTCCATTCAAGAGGCGAAGGAACAGGCGCTCTCGGACTGCGGCAAGCGGGGCCCGTCCTGTACGATCGTCGCGGCGGTCTGCGCCGACGGCGCCGAGCGCTACGCGGCACGATGAAGAATGATCTGAGACTGGTGCGATCCATGTACCGTTCTGCGCGCGCTCCTCAGGGTAAAGGCTTGGCCGGGGCTTCCTAAGCAACAGACGTCCGGAAAATATTTGGAGGCATACCGATTGCGGCTCTTGCCGCTCTATTTTTCGCAGCCATCTTTATTAACCACACGCATATGCCGGCTTCGTCCGGCAATCGAAGAGAGAACTCCCATGACCACGAATGATGAGGAAATGACGGCGCCGCAACCCGCAGCGCCGGAGTCAGCCATGCCTGAGGCAGCAGCAACGGAGGCAGCTGCTCATGAGGCGGCAGCGGTGGAAACAACCGCTGCTGAGGCCGCGGCAACGGAGGCGGCATTAGCCGAGCCTCCAGCAACGGAGGCGGCTCCTCCTGAGGCCATGCCAATGGAGGCAGCACCTCCCGAGACCGCAGCGGCGGAGGCCAGCCACGTATAAAACCCCAACACCGAAGCGCGACGCGCTTTTTTGGTCCAACGGTGTAAAGCCCCGGCCCTATGGCCGGGGCTGCTTATTTCGAAGGCTGGTCTTGATAGCCGCTGCGTGATCGAAAACCCAGGCAAACTGCAGCCAACGTTGCCGCACCGCGGTGAGCACGATCACGGCCGGCCGAAATCGGCGTCGTGCTCGGTCTTGAGCGGTCAAGCCGGCCGAGCCATTATCAGCGATACCTACATGGGGATGACATCCGTCATTGATGTAGGGAAAAGGGACGCTACGGCCGCTCTTGATTGCACCAAAAAAAAAAATCAGCCGATCCTCTAATGTTCGTCTGCAACGGCGCCGCCGCCCTTGCCATAAAGCAGGGCGCGTCCTACCGCATAACCCGGACGCCCAGTTACGCTCGCCATCAAATTTGTGCTGGCGTGGCACGGATCTCCAGAACCGCCAGCGCCGAATGTTGCGCCGCAATTTGGATTGCTGTCGAGCGGACCGGAGGACACATCGCAAGCATTAGCAGGATAGCAAACCCTTGGTAGAGGGGATCACGCCGCTCTCACGTTCATCGATCGCGACCGCCGCGCGTAAGGCCCGCGCGAGGCCCTTAAATGCCGACTCCGCGATATGATGCGCATTCTCGCCATAAAGAGTCTCGACGTGAATATTCATCGCGGCGTGGGTTGCAAACGCCTGGAAAAACTCGCGCACGAGTTCGCTGTCGAAACTGCCGATCTTGGCTTGCGCGAATTTTGTCTTAAAGACGAGAAACGGCCGCCCGGAAATATCGACCGCGACACGTGTTAGGGTTTCGTCCATCGGCAGGTGCACAGCCGAAAAGCGGGCGATCCCGGCCATATTGCCCAGGGCCTGGCGCAGAGCCTGGCCGAGAGCAATGCCGGTATCTTCAACCGTGTGATGCTGATCGATGTGAAGATCCCCCTCGGTGCGAATTTCCATGTCGATGAGCGAATGGCGGGCGAGCTGCTCCAGCATATGATCAAAAAAGCCTATGCCGGTTGTGATTTTGGCAAGGCCGGTTCCGTCGAGATCGACCCTGACCTCGATATGGGTTTCCTTGGTCTTGCGCGAGACGGCGCCTTTGCGCGGGATGATGCCAGGCATTGATTTTAGATTTCTCGAGCCATTTCACGGCAGCTGGTTTTTAACAGCCGGATGCGGAACGCTCTAGCAACTTGCCGCGTACTTGGCTACCTTTGCCGTGCCGCAGGCTGCAGCCGAACGGGGAACGTTCAGATAATGTCGGTCGACGGATCTGCCTGGCCTGCACATTTCATGATGTTTCGATGCGGTAATTCTATTAACTGCAACCTTCCATGCGATTGATTGCGTCGCGCATTCCTACCGAAAAATATTGCACACGGCCATAATGAACAACGAACACAATACCAAGTCTCTTGTCTGGATCATCGAGATGAATCCGATATTCAGGGTCCTTGGCGGTTTCATGAGAATACGGCGCGAGTTCCTTCTTTATTTCTTTCTTGTAGAGCCAATTCCAATTCCTGTTGGCGTCTTAATGTCGACGATGGGGATTGGAAAGGTCTCGGCGGCTAGCAGATAGATATCATTCGCGGTGATGTTCTGACCCTCGACAGTATATTGAATAAAGGGATCCTTTTTGTCTGACCCCGAAGTGATCCCGCTTCCTTCCGAAAACGGAGGGCCAATCGGATCGCGCGCGCTCGGCCTCGTGGACCGTCATGCCTATCTTCACCGAACTGACGCCTCGCGCAGTTGCAATCTGGCCGGCGAGGACGGGTCAATAGCAAGGCATGGCAGTAATACTACAGCAAAGTACTCTTTGACAGGCATGTGCTTCCCGCGGCCTTCTGCATTCGTCGAGCACCCTCCCGGTCCGGCAAGACTGATAACTGCTTTTGCGTGAGGAGAATTGCGGCAAGCGCATAATCGCCTTGGTTCAATGCCTTGGCGATCGCCGCCAAGCCGCGCATCCGCGAGCCGAGATCGACGGCAACGCCGAAGCCCGCCGACAAAGCGATTTCGAGGTCGCGCTGGGCCAACGGCGCAAATTGGCCACGCGCGTCCTCTCGCAAAAGCGGCGTGCCCTGGCCAATAAAGGCCCCGTGCCGGTTGAGATAGGGGCGAAGCCCCTCCTCGCCTGAACTGGCGAGCCCAAACTCACGAAGCGAAAATTTTGTCATTACCTTTTCCCGTCACGCAATGGACTGGCTCAAGCATGCCATTAGCTTGCGCTCGTTTCAATGAACCGCCCCGGCGGCTGTTCTTACACCACCGGGACCTTGCCATGTCGCATAGGCGCAAGCCTGCTTTTCCGGGACTCCGCCGGGCTGATCCGGCCATCGCAGCGCTTGCATAGCTTTGCCCAAGCCCATAGATGGAGGCAGATCAACCTTCCCTTGTCCTCACGATCACGCCGCCGGGCGCTTTTCGGGAGCTTTCATGCAAGAGTATTCCTCCGGGCGCGAGGCTTGGCACGCCACAACGATCGTTATGGTCAAGAAGGGCGGCCGCACAGTGATCGGCGGCGATGGCCAGGTTTCCGTCGGGCAGACTATCATCAAGGGCAATGCAAAAAAGGTCCGCAGACTCGCCAAGGGGGAAGTGATCGGGGGTTTTGCTGGGGCGACCGCCGATGCTTTTACCCTGTTCGAGCGCCTGGAGATGAAGCTTGAACAATATCCGGGCCAGCTCATGCGCGCCTGCGTGGAGCTCGCCAAAGACTGGCGCACCGATCGCTATTTGCGCAGGCTCGAGGCGATGATGCTCGTTGCCGACGCCCAGGCGGCTTTGGTACTGACGGGCACTGGCGATGTGCTCGAACCGGAGACGAGCGGCGAGGGCAGCGTGATGGGAATAGGCTCGGGCGGCAATTACGCGCTCGCGGCGGCCCGCGCTCTTCTTTCGACCGGCCTCGATGCCGAGGCGATAGCCCGCCGCGCGCTTGAAATCGCAGCCAGCATTTGCGTCTATACGAATGAAAATTTTCTGCTCGAGTCGATCGAATCGAAATGATCGCGCGGAAACAGGAAGGCCGAAATGACCGATTTTTCCCCGCGTGAGATTGTCTCCGAGCTCGATCGCTTTATCGTCGGCCAAAAAGAAGCCAAACGCGCCGTGGCGGTCGCATTGCGCAACCGCTGGCGCCGGCTGCGACTCGAAGGCACGATGCGCGAAGAGGTTTTGCCGAAAAATATTTTGATGATCGGGCCGACCGGCTGCGGCAAGACCGAGATTTCGCGCCGCCTCGCCCGCCTCGCGGGCGCGCCATTCCTGAAAGTCGAGGCAACCAAATTCACCGAGGTCGGCTATGTCGGCCGCGATGTCGAGCAGATCGTCCGCGACCTTCTCGAGACCGCGATCACGATGATGAAGGAGGAAAAGCGCAAGGCGGTTCAGGCCCGCGCGCAGCTCGCCGCGGAAGAGCGCGTGCTCGATGCTCTTGTCGGCACCTCCGCCTCGGCCTCGACCCGCGACACCTTTCGCAAAAAACTGCGGTCCGGCGAACTCGACGACAAGGAAATCGAAATCGAGATCACCCAGCCGTCCTCCGGGGTTCCGATGTTCGAACTCCCAAATATGCCTGGCTCGGCGATTGGCGCGATTTCTCTCGGTGACATTTTTGGCAAGTCCCTTGGGGGACGCGCAAAGCCGCGGCGCATCACCGTGAAAGATGCCCACGCTCCGCTCGTCGTCGAGGAAAGCGACAAGATGATCGATCAGGAGCAAATCATACAGGCGGCAATCCGAGAGGTCGAGAACAATGGGATCGTTTTTCTCGACGAGATCGACAAGATTTGCGCGCGCGAAGGGCGTTTTGGCGGGGATGTCTCGCGCGAGGGCGTGCAGCGCGATCTCCTTCCGCTCATCGAAGGCACCACGGTCTCGACCAAACACGGAACAGTCAAGACCGACCATATTCTGTTCATTGCTTCCGGCGCCTTCCATATGTCAAAACCCTCGGACCTGCTTCCGGAATTGCAAGGCAGGCTGCCGATTAGAGTCGAGCTCTCGCCCTTGAACGAAGATGATTTCCGCCGCATTCTGACCGAGACGGAAGCAAACCTGATTAAGCAATATGAGGCTCTTCTTCGCACCGAGGGGGTCGAGCTTGTGTTTACGCCGGAGGCCGTCAATGCGGTGGCGAAGATCGCAGTACAGGTTAATTCCGCCGTCGAGAATATTGGCGCAAGGCGTCTTCAAACCGTCATGGAACGAGTCCTCGATGAAGTCCGCTTCACGGCTTCCGACCGGTTTGGCGAAAGAATCGAAATCGACGCGGCCTGCGGCGAAAAAACTATCGGCGATCTCGACAAAAACGCCGATCTAAGCCGCTTTATTCTTTGAGCCTGCCAGATTAGATTGCTGTCCCGCCATCGCGGCAAGGCGGTACTTTTGCCGGCTAACCGCGGCGGGGACATTAACAGCTTTGACAATTGCCAAGGGAGGTAGTCATGCCGATTTCCGATAGTGCGGCTGTCAAGTTCGGTCTTCTGACCATGTATGCGGAGGACATGTACGATCACGGTAAAATTCTACCGAAAGACGAACCGCGGATCAAACAGGCCGGATGGCAGGTAGTTGCCTATCTTGCAGCGGTGGACGCCCGTCCGCCTGTTCTGGCGACGCTGAAGAAGCTCCTCGGATTGAAGGCGAAAATCAGATTCGGCGATACCGTTTTTTACGGCTTTCTTGCCCAGAGCACCACCGACCCAAAACTGTTCGCCGTCGTCGTCCGCGGCACTTCAGGGATCGCCGAATGGATTATTGACGCGGATTTTGTCGAAATTCCCTACCGGCAAGACACAAGCATAAGGGTCGAGGAAGGTTTTTGGACCGTCTACAACAGCATGATGCTTGTCGATACGGGCGGGCAACTTATAAATAAGAGGGCCGCCGACGGAATTGCCGATAAGGTTGGCAAAGGCCGTGTGACCATCGCCGGACACAGCCTTGGCTCCGCGCTCGCGACTTATCTCAGCCTCGAAACGGCCAACAAGCTCGGTCCGCGCGCCTCGGCTTGCCTGTTCGCGTCGCCGCGGACCGGCGACGAGGCATGGGCCAGCCTCTACGACAAAACCGTCAGCGATTACCGCCTGTTCAATTATATTCTCGACGCCGTGCCCCAGGTTCCCTTCGATGCCCCTCCCAAGTTGCAATACTCGACCTTGCACAAGGCGACGATCATCGAACCGGCGGCGGCGCAGGCCGACATCCGTGTGGGCCTCGCCTGCAGCCACCACGTCATTTGCTATTGCGCGATGCTGGATTACGCCTATACCGCGGCGAGTCCAAAAAGAGCCAGTGACCTGAGGCTTTGGGCCTGCGTTCTCGGGCGCCAAGGGCAAAGCTTGAATTCGGATTTGGCGAAGAAGCTGGCATTTGACGCAAAGCAGCTCGACGGCGCCAAGAAGACTTTGGATTTGCTAAAGTTGAGGCTCCGTTAAACAAGAGAGTCGTAAAGCGCTTCCCGGTTGCGGGCACTTGTGTGATTTAACCGGAAGCGCTCCAAGGCAAACTTCCGGAGCACGTCCTTTGGTGGGACTTGTGCCAGGGTGCGGCCGCTTTGCGTTCGACCAATCATGGCCGCGCAACCCGGTGCCGCGAACGCGACGCCGCGCGACAAAACATTTTCCCGAAGTCGTTAGGAGCTGCTCTCTTATGGCAAAATTCATTGAACGGGTTTTTTCCGGT